>NZ_JBBBEI010000018.1:0-137451 GCF_037132455.1 Huijunlia imazamoxiresistens
CTCTGGGGACTGGCCTTCAAACCCAATACCGACGACATCCGTGAAGCCCCGGCCCTGGAGATCATCGACCACCTGGTGGCCGCCGGCGCTACTGTTACGGCTTACGACCCCGAGGCCATGCCCAACGTAAAAGCCCTGGTCGGCGACAAGATCGTGTTTGCCGCTTCGGCTTACGAGGCCCTGGAAGGCGCCGACGCCCTGATCATCGCTACCGAATGGAACGAATTCCGCACCCCCGACTTTTCCAAGCTGCAAGGCTCGCTGAAGCAGCCGGTGGTATTCGACGGCCGCAACCTGTTTGAAGTAGCCGCCATGGAAGAGAAAGGTTTTTATTACGAAAGCATCGGACGCCCCTCCGTACTCATTAACCAGAAAGCCGGCGTATAACCCGCCATTTGCTTCACCCCACGCCTCCAGGCGAAACCATAAAAAAAAACCGGTGGTCGAATGACTGCCGGTTTTCTGTTTAATAGCGGGACAATAGTTTATGCAAAGCGTTGCAGCACCATTTCCGAAACCGTCTGCCCGATGGAGAGCGAGGAGGTGGCGGCGGGAGAGGGGGCGTTGCAGACATTGATGCTGTGGCGGTTTTCGAGGATCATGAAGTCGTCCACCAGGCCGCCGGTGCGGTCGCAGGCCTGTGCCCTCACGCCGGCGCCGCCGGGAACAAGGTCGCTTTCCCGGATGTCGGGGATCAGCTTTTGCAGGGCGCGGGTAAAGGCCGCCTTGGAAAACGAGCGGTAATACTCGCCCAGCCCCGTGCGCCAGTATTTGGCCGCCACCTTGCGGAAGCCCGGCCAGGCCAGGGATTCGGCCAGCTCGCCCATATCGATGTCGGTGCGGCGGTAGCCTTCGCGCTTAAAGGCAAAAACAGCGTTGGGACCCGCTTCCACGCCCCCGCCGATCATGCGGGTGTAGTGCACGCCCAGGAAGGGGAAGGCCGGGTCGGGCACCGGGTAGATCAGGTTTTTGACCAGGTAATGTTTTTCTTTTTTCAGCTCGTAGTACTCGCCGCGGAAGGGAATGATGCGCACATCCACCTTTTTGAGGTTGATAGCGGCGATCTTGTCGGAGTACAGGCCGGCGCAGTTCACCACCAGTTTGGCGGAATAGGCCGTATCCTGGGTAATCACTTCCGAGCCGGAGGTAGTGGAGCGGATGTCCTGCACTTTCTGGCCGGTGAAGATGGTGCCGCCGGCAGCCTGGAAGCGTTCGCCGTATTTGAGGGCTACCCGGGTATAGTCGATGATGCCGGTTTGGGGCACGAAGATGCCTTCGATGCCGGTGCAATAGGGTTCGATCTCCCTGATTTCCTGGGCGCTGATCTTGCGGATGCCCTCCAGGCCGTTTTGAAGGCCGCGCTGGTACACGTTTTCCAGGGCCGGCAGCTCGTTTTTGTCGGTGGCCACGATCACCTTTCCGCACAGGTCGTACGGAATGTCGTTCCGGTCGCAGAAGTCGATCAGCTGGTGGTAGCCGCGGATGCAGTTCCGCGCCTTGAGGGAGCCGGGTTTGTAGTAGATGCCCGAATGGATCACGCCGCTGTTGTTGCCGGTCTGGTGCCGGGCCAGGGCGGTTTCTTTTTCCAGAAGAGCGATTTTCAGCCGCGGGTTGGCTTCCACCAGGCGGTAGGCCGTTGCCAGGCCCACGATGCCGCCCCCGATGATCAGGATATCGTATTGCATGCTGTGTAGTAAACTTGTTTAAATAAGGTACCGCCGCAAAAATAGCCCTTTCTTGCCCATTTAGAGATGTAGCCGGCAGGGGCCTTTTAATAAAACCTTCACATTCCTTTGTAACTCATGGGTTAGCTTTGCGGTTTAAATTTTTTCGCTATGAGCACCTGCAAAAAAGCCTTCCTGTTCGACCTGAACGGCACCATCATCGACGACATGCACTACCACTGCCAGGCCTGGTTCGATATCCTGAACAACGACCTGGAAGCCGGCCTGAGCTGGGACGTAGTGAAAAGCCATATGTATGGGAAGAACCAGGAGTTGCTGGTGCGGGTATTCGGCAGCGACCGCTTCACCACCGAGGAGATGGACGTGCTGTCGGTGGAAAAGGAAAAGCGCTACCAGGCCACCTACCGCCCCCACCTGAAACTGATCGACGGCCTGGAGGGCTTCCTGCAATGGGCCCAGGAAAAAGGCATCCCCATGGCCATCGGTTCGGCCGCTATCCTGTTCAACGTAGATTTTGTGCTGGACGGGCTCGATATCCGCCAATACTTTCCTTCCGTAGTTTGCGCCGAGCACGTGGAAACGAGCAAGCCCCACCCCGAAACCTTTTTAAAAGGCGCCGAGGAGCTGGGTGTGGACCCTGAAAACTGTATCGTGTTTGAAGATGCGCCCAAGGGCGTGGAAGCGGCCCTGAATGCTGGGATGAAGGCCGTGGTGCTCACCACCATGCATACGAAAGAGGAGTTTGCTCAATACCCCAACATCATTTGCTTTATCGAGGACTATAACGATCCCCAGTTGAAAGAGCTCCTGGGATAAACGTTTACGGGTTTCCACAATATTTTACAATATAAACAGTAACGCCACTTCGCAGAAGTGGCGTTACTGTTTTAAAGCGGTTATGGGACGGGGGTATGTTTGATGAGCAGTTCGTCGTTTTCTACCGTCAGCGTATGGTCGCCGGCGGGGTGGTCGAGCTCGTCGAAGGGAAAGTGGACAAACAGGGGCCGGCCGTCGAGGGCTTTGAGGTAGTGTTTCAGCTTCTGGTCCAGTTCGTTTAGCCGCAGGCGCGCCTGCGCTTCCTCCTGCTCGTATTTGTAGGCTTCTTCATAGGCGCTGATCAGGGGCGCCGCCGCATGCAGGTCGTACCGGCCGTCCTTGGGCGGGTGTTCCTGCAACAGGTGTTGGTATCGGGTAAACGCTTCTTCCCTTGCCAGGGCATAGTCTTTTAACGCGGACTCCAGTTTCAAATGCTCTTCCACTGCTTCCCGGATTTGTGCTGCTGTAATGGCCATAGTAATGGGTTTAAGTGCTACTAATTTAATGAAATTTCATCCTGTATGCATGGAAACAATAAAAGCAGGCCAGGGCCTGCTTTTATTGTTATGGGGAGAAAATAGACTTACCAGAACTTGGCATAGAGCGCAATGATCAGCATCAGGGTCACCATGATCAGGGCCATGGTGCCTTTGTTGACGCGGAACATGGACGCATCCAGCTCGTAGGCCTTGGGGTTTACTTTCGGACCGGCCAGCGAAATGCCGATCATCACCAGCATGGTGAAGAAGAACGACCAGCCCATGCAGATCAGGAACGGGATCTCCCATACGCCTTCCTTGTTCTGGTAGGCAGTGTACAGGATGTTTTCGTTGCCCAGAACGGCGGGCGCATACTGGTTGAAGAATACCGACAGCAGGAAGCCGACCAGTACACCCGCTACGGCGGCAGCACCGGTGGTACGCTTCCAGAACATACCCAGCAGGAACATCGCGAACACACCCGGGCTGATAAAGCCGGTGTACTTCTGGATGTAGGTGAATCCGCCTTCGCCACCGATACCCAGGGTGTCTTTCCAGGTAAAGAAGATGGCCACCAGGGTGGCTACCAGAACGGTTACCCGGCCGATCCACACCATGTTCTTTTCATCGGCTTCCTTCTTCAGGTGCTTTTTGTAAATGTCCAGGGTGAAGATGGTTGAAATCGAGTTCAGCTTACCGGCCAGCGAGGCCACGATGGCGGCGGTCAGGGCCGCTACGGCCAGGCCTTTCAGACCGCTGGGCAGGAACGCCAGGATAGCGGAGTAAGCGCCGTCTTTCTTGCCTTCAAAACCCGGCAGCAGGTTGTTGTGGTACAGCACGTAGGCGCAGATACCCGGCAGCATTACGATCACCGGCATCAGCAGCTTCAGCAGGCCGGAGAACAGGATACCGGTACGGGCGGTTTGCAGGTTGGCGCCCAGGGCCCGTTGGGTGATGTACTGGTTACAGCCCCAGTAGTTCAGGTTCACGATCCAGGTACCGGCCGCGTAGGTGGCCAGGCCCGGGAGAACCAGGTACTTGTCGATGGCCAGCTGGTGGGCTTCCGAAGTGGCTACCTGGCCTTCGGGCTTGGGCAGCATCATGTGGAAGTGGCCCGGGGCATGCTCCATCAGGGCGTTGAAGCCGGCAATGGCGCCGCCACCGCCGCCCAGTTTTACACCTACCATGTCCAGCGCCATGTATACCGTGGCCAGGCCGCCGATGATCAGCACGCCTACCTGGATCACGTCCGTATAACCGATCACCTTCATACCGCCCAGGGTAATGAACATGGAGAAGATGGCCAGCGCCAGCAGGATGGGGTAAAAGTATTCGGGTCCCATCAGGCCGGAAATGGCGATGGCGCCCAGGTACAGGATGGAGGTCAGGTTCACCAGCACGTACAGGAACAGCCAGAAGATGGCCATGATCAGGGCCACCGTTTCGTTGTACCGCTGCGTGAGGAACTGCGGCATGGTGTAGATCTTGTTCTTCAGGTAGATGGGCATGAACCATACGGCGATGATGATCAGCGCGATGGCGGCTACCCATTCGTAGGAGGCGACGGCCATGCCCACGAAGAAGCCTTCGCCGGACATGCCGATAAATTGTTCGGCGGAGATGTTGGAGGCGATCATCGAGGCGCCGATGGCCCACCAGGTCAGCGAGCCTTCCGCCAGGAAGTAGTCATGGGTGTCCATGACGGCTTTTTTCTTTTTGTTGTAGATCCAGAAGCCGTAGGAGACGACGATGACGAAATAAACGATAAAAACGATATAGTCGGATAAGCTAAGTCCGGTATTCATACACAAGGATGCGTTATAGTTGGAGAAAGGGGTTTGTGAAAAAGCGTACCGGGGGCGTCCCGGAAACCGTTCCCGAACAGTCGAAAACAGCTTCCGGGTCGCCGCCCGGCGGTACGCTTTTTCCTATTTTTTATTTATTGATCTGGTAGTACACGTCGTTCCAGCGCAGTTCGTTCTTCAGGTTGTACAGGCTGGTGTCCTTACCGATCAGAACAAACTCGATACCGGCCATTTCCGCGAAATCCTGCAGGTTTTCGGCCGTCAGGTTCTGGCTGTAGCAGGTGTGGTGGGCGCCGCCGGCCAGGATCCAGGCTGCGCAGCCGGTCTTCATGTCCGGGAGGGGCTTCCACAGCACGCGGGCTACAGGCAGCTTGGGCAGCTCGTTCTGGGGCGCTACGGCTTCCACTTCGTTCACGATCAGGCGGAAGCGGTTGCCCATGTCCACGATGGAGGCGTTGATGGCAGCGCCGGCGCCGGAGTTGAACACCAGGCGTACGGGGTCGGCCTTGCCGCCGATGCCCAGGGGATGCACTTCGCAGGAAGCCTGTCCGTTGGCAATGGTGGGGCAGATCTCGAGCATGTGCGAACCCAGGACCAGCGGGTTGTTGGGATCGAAATGGTAGGTGTAGTCTTCCATGAAGGAGTTACCGCCCGGCAGGCCGGCACCCATAACTTTCATGGCGCGTACGAGGGCGGCGGTCTTCCAGTCGCCTTCACCGCCGAAGCCGTAGCCGGCAGCCATCATGCGCTGCGAGCCGATACCGGGCAGCTGGGCCATGCCGTGCAGGTCTTCGAAGGTGTCGGTATACCCTTTATAACGGCCTTCTTCCAAAAATTGTTTCAGACCCAGCTCGATGCGGGCGGCATCCACCAGGTGCTGGTATTTGTCGCCGCCTTTCAGCAGGGAGGGAGCTATTTTATAGGTATCGCCGTATTCTTTGATCAGGCTGTCCACCGCGGCATCGCTCTGGGCGTTGATCACTTTCACCAGGTCGCCGATGCCGTGGGTGTTCACTTCGTAGCCGAAAACGGTTTCGGCTTCCACCTTGTCGCCGTCGGTAACGGCCACGTAGCGCATGTTGTCGCCGAAGCGTACGAAGCGGGCGCCCTGCCAGTCGTTCCAGCCGGCAGCCACGCGGGTCCAGCCACCGATGGTGGTCAGCACCTCGGGATCCTGCCAGTGACCGACTACCACCTTGCGGTTCTTGCGCAGGCGGCTCACCATGTGCCCGAACTCACGGTCGCCGTGGGCGCTCTGGTTCAGGTTCATGAAGTCCATGTCGATGTCGTTCCAGGGAATATCGCGGTTGAACTGGGTATGGAGGTGCAGCAGGGGTTTGCGCAGGATCTTCAGGCCGGTAACCCACATTTTGGCAGGAGAGAAGGTGTGCATCCAGGCAACGATACCGATACAGTTCGGGGCGTTGTTGGCTTCCTGGCAGAGGCCGAAGATTTCCTCGGTGGACTTAACGGTGGGCTTGAATACCACGCGAACGGGCACCTGCGGTGCTTTGTCCAAAAAAGCCGCGATTTGCTGGGAATGCTCGGCTACCTGTCTCAATGTGTCCTCACCGTAAAGGTGCTGGCTTCCGGTTACAAACCATACTTCCAGTTGTTTCAGATCGATCATTTGTTTTGTTTGTAAATTTTTTATTGCGGGGATTGAAAATTGTCAAGGGGCGGATGGCAATAAGGCAAACGGAAAGAAGGGTTTCCCGCGGGGAGCGGAAACAAGCGGAATCTGCAGTTTATTCTATATGCCACAAGCCTGACCGTTGATTTAAAATTAGAAATGCTGCCGGCAGGGCGTCCTCGCCGGCCGGCAGCAAATGTAGGGAGGCGTTATTTTCCAAACGGAAATTTCACCTATTATTTTTATTGGCCATAATAGGAATGGGGTCCGTGCTTGCGCTCGTAGTGCTTCCGGATCAGGGCATCCTTCAGGCGGGGGGCCTGGGGATTGATCTGTTCGGTCAGCAGCGACATTTTGGCAATGGCTTCCAGCACGGCGCTGTTGTGCACCGCCTTGTGGGCCGTCTTGCCCCAGGTGAAGGGAGCGTGGTTGCCCACCAGCACCATTTCCACCTCGGTATAATCCAGGCCTTTTTCCTTGAAGCAGTCCATGATCTGGAACCCGGTCTGGAACTCGTAGTCGCCTTTGATCATTTCGTCGCTCATGGGAGGGGCGCAGGGGATGTCCACGGTGTTGTAGTCGGCATGGGTGGTGCCGAAGATGGGAATGTCGCGCTGGCTCTGGGCCCAGGCGGTGGCATAGGTGGAGTGCGTGTGCACGATGCCGTTGATCTTTTCCCAGTGCTTGTACAGCACGGCGTGGGTCAGCGTGTCGCTGGAGGGGCGGTGGGTGCCTTCCACGGTGCGGCCGTCGAAGTCCACGATCACCATGTTGTCAGGCGACAGCTGCTCGTAGGGAACGCCGCTGGGTTTGATGGCGAATACGCCCTGCTCGCGGTCGGCAGCGCTCACGTTGCCGAAGGTGAAGATCACCAGGCCCAGCTGCGGCAGCTGCATGTTGGCCTCGTAGGCTTCTTCTTTAATGCGTTGGTATTTACTTAAGCTCATGCGGTTACGGAAGTATCTTGTTTAGCGTTTACGGATGTCGGTGTCAGCGAAGCGGTATGCTGCTCCACCAGGTGGCCGAATTGGCGGTACTGCTCGTAGCGTTTGGCGTAGATGGCCGCACGTTCGGCATCGGGGGTGTATTCGGCGTCAAAGCCCTGGCCCATGACCTGCATGGCGTCCTCTACTTTTTCGTAGATGCCGGCGGCGGTTGCGGCAAACATGGCGGCACCGAGGGCGCAGGTCTGTTCGGATTTGTGGATGCGGAT
Source organism: Huijunlia imazamoxiresistens (assembly GCF_037132455.1). Taxonomy (NCBI): domain Bacteria; kingdom Pseudomonadati; phylum Bacteroidota; class Chitinophagia; order Chitinophagales; family Chitinophagaceae; genus Huijunlia; species Huijunlia imazamoxiresistens. The sequence continues at coordinate 7,632 of NZ_JBBBEI010000018.1, forward strand.
CGGCATGTTCATCACATCCGCCATCATCTGCATGATGAAGGGTGATTTCTTGGCCACGCCGCCCAGGCCGATGAGGCCTTTCACCGGGATGCCCTGGTCCTTGAAGCGGTCCACGATGGCTTTGGCGCCAAAGCAGGTGGCTTCCACCAGTGCCCGGAACATGCGGGGGGCGTCGCTGCCCAGGCTCAGTCCGAAGAAGGCGCCTTCCAGGGTCTGGTCGGCATCCGGCGTACGGCGGCCGTTCAGCCAGTCGATGGCCATTTCGGCATGCTCTTCCAGGGGCAGCAGCTCGGCTTGCTTGCTCAGCTCGGGGATGATGCGGCCGGCGGCTTCTTCCGCCAGCTTGCGGGCGGTGGAGGCGTCCACCAGCTCCGACTTGGCCAGCAGGTTTTGCAGGGGCCAGCTCAGTACGTTTTTAAACCAGGCATAGGCGTCGCCGAAGGCCGACTGGCCGGCTTCCAGGCCGATCATGTCGGGGAGGATGGAGCCGGGCACCTGTCCGCAGATACCGTTCACCAGGGTGTCCTTCACTTCGGCTTTGGGAGCTACCAGCATGTCGCAGGTAGAGGTGCCCATCACCTTGCTCAGGTAGTAGGGTTCGATCTGTCCGCCTACGGCGCCCATGTGGGCATCGAAGGCGCCCACGCCGATCACCACGTCGGTGGAGAGGCCCAGGCGTTGCGCCCATTCGGCGCTGAGGGTGCCGGCCTGTTCATCGGAGGTGTAGGCTTTGTTGAACAGGCGGTCGGTGATGCCGTCCAGCACGGGGTCCAGGGAGGCGAAGAATTCGTTGGGGGGAAGACCGCCCCAGGCTTCGGCGTAGAGGGCCTTGTGGCCGGCAGCGCAAACGGAGCGCTTCATGTCTTTGGCCGACGTGCCGCCGGTGAGCAGGAAGGGAATCCAGTCGCAATGCTCCACCCAGGAGTAGATGGCCCTGCGTACGGCTTCGTCTTCACGCAGCACGTGCAGCAGCTTGGCCCAGAACCACTCGGAGGAGTAGATGCCGCCCACGAACTGCAGGTAATTGGTGTTGAATTTTTTGGCGTGTTCGTTGATCTCGGCCGCCTCGCCGACGGCGGTGTGGTCTTTCCACAGTACGAACATGGCGTTGGGGTTGGTTTCAAACTCGGGCAGCAGCGCCAGGGGGGTGCCCTGCTCGTTCACGGCCACGGGGGTGGAGCCGGTGGTGTCCACGGCAATGGCGGCCACGTTCGCGGCTACCTCGGGACCCGCCTGCGCCAGGCATTGTTTGATGGTTTGCTCCAGTCCTTCCACGTAATCCAGCGGGTGCTGGCGGAACTGGTTGATGGGAGCGTCACAGAACTGCCCGTCTTTCCAACGGGGGTAGTAGTATACGGAGGCCGCCAGTTCCTGGCCGGTCTTGGCGTTCACAATTATCGTCCGCACGGAATCGGACCCATAATCCACGCCTATAACAAAGGATTCCTTTTTCATATAGCGAAACTAGGTTTACGTGTCAAAGTAACACTTATTTTTTCAGTTGAAAATAAAAAATTTCCAGGGTTCCAGAGTTCCAAAGTTCCAGAGTTATTACGGGCTTCGGAAGAGGCTGGAAACGGGAAAGTTATTGAAAATTCCAGCTTCCAGGCTTTTCCCAACCTTCCAAAAAAACGCTGGAGCTTAGTACACTGGATCAAAATCATATTGCAGGTATTCGGTCTATGACTGAAATCGTTAGGCTTCGTAGAAGCCTCCTGTTTATAGAAAAACCACAACAGAGATAGATCGCTCCGTAGGAGCGCCCTGTGAAGAAAAGACCAGTGCCTTCCCGAAAAGGAGCCGTCCGTTTCTCACAGGAGGCTCCTACGGAGCCCGGATGCGCCTATTGGTGGTTTCTATAAACAGGAGGCACCTACGGTGCCCTAACACCTCTGTTAGAAATTGTAATTCTCTTTGATTACAATATACTCGTAAAGTCTTACATCAGTTTATGCGCATTCGGAATGAAGTTGAGGAACGCCTGGAATTTGGCGTCGTACTTTTTCTTATCCAGTTTGTAGTAGAAGGCGCCTTTTTTGGAGGTGGTCTTTTCCTTGTCCCGGAGTTTCACCAGCAGGCCGGTGGAGAGGACCTTGCGGCTGAAGTTGCGCTTGTCCAGCTGGGTGTCGTAGACGTCTTCGTACAGGCTCTGGAGCTGGGGGATGGTGAACTTGCGGGGGAGCAGCTCGAACAGGATGGGGTGGAGGGCCGCCTTGTAGCGCAGGCGTTCCTTGCCCATTTTCACCATTTCCTGGTGGTCGAAGATCAGGTGGGGGATCTTGTTCAGGGGGAACCACTCGGCATGGTATTCCTCGCTGAGCTGCGTCTGGTACTGGTGGATGTCGATGAGGGCGAAATAGGTCACGGAAATGGTGCGCTCCACGGGGTCGCGGTCCGGGGCGCTGAAGGTGTAGAGTTGTTCGAGGTACACGCCTTCCAGGCCGGTCAGCTTTTTGAGGACGCGGATGGCGGCGGTGTCGCAGTCTTCTTCGGGCTGGACGAAGCCGCCCATCAGGCTCCATTTTCCTTTTTCCGGCTCCAGGGAGCGGCGGATCAGCAACAGTTTCAGTTCGTGGCCGTCAAAGCCGAAGATGATGCAGTCCACGGCAGTCAAAACCCGGGAAGCGTTGGCGTAGCGTTGGTTCATTGCAAGCTGTTTAGCGCTCCCGCTCCACAGGGGCGGGAGCGCTTTTTATTTAATAATGGCCCCGGATCTTTTCCTTGATCTGCTGGTCGTACAGGTCGCGGAGCTGGTGGTGCACTTCGGGGGAGAGGGGCGGCAGGGAGGAGGCTTCCGTGTTGGAATCCACCTGGGCTACCTTGGTGGCGCCGGGAATGACGGTAGTCACCTCGGGGTGGTCGAGGATCCAGCGGATGGCCCACTGCGCCATGCGGTTGTCGGGCAACAGGCCGGCCATTTCGCGGGCAAAGCGCACGCCCTCCTGGAAGTCGATGCCGGAAAAAGTTTCCCCCGCATTAAAGGCTTCGCCTTTGGCGTTGTAGTGCCGGTGGTCAGAGGTGGCAAAAGCGGTGTTTTCGCTGAACTTGCCCGTCAGCAGGCCGCTGGCCAGCGGTACCCTTACGATCAGGCCCACGCCTTTATCTTTCGCCCTGGCAAACACTTCCTCCGCCACGTGCTGGCGAAACAGGTTAAAGATGATCTGGAGGGAGGCCAGTCCTTCCTGCTCCAGGCAGATCAGGGCTTCTTCGGAGGTTTCCACGCTGGCGCCCCAGTAGCGGATCAGGCCTTCCTGCTGCAGCTGGCGGAAATGGTCGAACACCTTTCCCTTGCGCAGCTCCTCGGTGGGGATGCAGTGGAGTTGTTCGAGGAAGAGTTGCGACTGGCCGAGGTTTTTCAGCGAGTCCTCCACCTGGCGGCGCATGGCGTCGTAGGTAAAGTTCTGGGGCCAGCCGTTCTCCTTGTCGTGGCGGCGCCCCAGCTTGGTGGCTATGATCAGTTCCTGGTCCACGGTCTTGCGGAACTTGCCGATCAGGTGTTCGCTGATGCCCATGCCGTACACATCGGCCGTATCGATGAAGTTGCCGCCTTTATTGACGAATTGCTGTAAAATGGAAAACGCCTCCTCCTCATGGACGATGCCCCAGTCGGCGCTGCCCAGTTGCCAGGTGCCCAGGCCCACTTCCGAGATCCGGTGCCCCTTCAATAAACGGTATTGCATAGTTAATTTTTTGGGTCGAGTAAATTTTGCGGATAAATATCCTTTGTCACCGGGAAAGTTCCATCATTTCTTTATTTTTTCTTTCGTTTTTCTTCGGATTCTCAACCGTTAACGTCTCTTTGCTGTTTTCTTCCGGCGCTCCCCCTATTTTTGAGGCGCTTTAACTGATTCATTATTAACCGAGAAATATTTTTATTCATGAAATATGTTTTTTCCCGCTGCCTCCTGTTCCTGTTGCTGCTCTGTTCCGGGGCCGCCTTTGCCCAGAAGGCGCCCGCCGACAGCGTGTACCTGTTTTGCTATTTTAAAGGAAACGGCGACGGTCTGCACCTGGCCTACAGCCAGGACGGCTACCAATGGGAGCCGCTGAAAAATGATTCCGTGTATGTGCGCCCCACCGCCGGCCGCGATAAACTGATGCGCGACCCCTGCATCATCCGGGGCGGCGACGGCCAGTTTCACATGGTGTGGACCGTTAGCTGGAACGAAAAAGGCATCGGCTATGCCTCCTCGCCCGACCTCCTGCACTGGTCCGAGCAGCAGTACGTGCCCGTTATGGAGCACGAGGCCGAAGCCCGCAACACCTGGGCGCCCGAGATCACCTACGACCCTGCCCGCAAGGAGTACATGATCTACTGGGCCACCACCATCACGGGCCGCTACCCGCTGACCGACACCGCCTCGGAAAGCAAGTACAACCACCGGATGTACTACGTGACCACGAAGGATTTTAAAAACTACAGCAAGACCAAGCTGCTGTTCGATCCCGGCTTCAACATCATCGACGCCACCATCGTCAAAGAGGGTAAGCGCTGGGTGATGTTCCTCAAAAACGAAACCCGCTCGCCCCTGGAAAAGAACATCCGTGTCGCTTTTGCCACCAGGCTGACCGGTCCGTACAGCAAGCCTTCGGCGCCCATCACCGGCAACTGGGTGGAAGGCCCTACCTCGGTAAAGATCGGCAACCAGTGGGTGGTGTATTTCGACAAATACCGGGAGCACGCCTATGGCGCCATCACCTCCACCGACCTGAAAAGCTGGACCGACATCTCCGACAAGGTCAGCCTGCCCAAGGGCATCCGCCACGGCTCGATCTTTAAAGTGACCAAGGAAGAGTTTGAGAAGTTGAAATAGGCTTTTTAGTTCCTGAGTTCCTGAGTTGTCGTAACTCCAGAGGGGAAAGCCTGAAGAATGAAACGTGCGTCAGCCAACTCAGGAACTCAGGAACTAAAAAGTTCTCCCCCATAAAAACGGCCCGTTTCCTATCTTTGCGCTTATTCTACTAAAACGGTAGGGTATTAGAGACCCCGGGGTAATAAACGATGTTGGTAGTCCTCCCGAAAGATTTGTAAGCTTTTTGCCGGCATTCCGTTAATTTGTTTCCCCGTTTCAAAAATGAATTATGGAAAAGAATGACCTGCAGCCGGTAGCGGAAAGCCATACGCCCGATTCGTCCCCCGAGGCGTTGTTTCCCGGGCACCGGCAAACCAACGAAGAAGTGTTTATCCGCGAATTGCTGAACAACAACCGCCGGCGCATCCAGTTTTTCCCCGACAAGCAAACCGCCGAGAACTTTATCGAGCAATTGTTTGAATTCATGTTCGTCGGGCAGATCTGTAAGCATTACGAAGCCGTTTCCCTCTCCAACACCTACCAGCAGTTGAAGAACACCTTTGCCGCCCTGCTCTTCGAAGTAGTGCCCGAGGAAGAAAAGGCCAAAGCGGACACCGCCCTGTTTTTTGATGCCCTGCCCTTTATTTACCAGACCCTGCTCAAGGATGCCGAGGCCATCCTGCAGTCCGACCCGGCTGCCCGCAGCCTGGAAGAGGTGCTGGCCGCTTATCCCGGTTTTTATGCCACCGTTATCTACCGCCTGTCGCACCAGCTCTGGAAGCAGGGCGTGAGCATCCTGCCCCGCCTTTTTTCGGAATACGCCCACAGCAAAACCGGCATCGACATCCACCCGGGTGCCGAGATCGGCGAAGCCTTTGCCATTGACCACGGCACCGGCGTGGTGGTAGGAGAGACCACCGTGATCGGCAACCACGTGAAGCTGTACCAGGGCGTGACCCTGGGCGCCCTGAACGTGTCGAAAGAGAACGCCAGCACCAAGCGCCATCCCACCATCGAAGACAACGTCGTCATTTATTCGGGCGCCACCATACTGGGCGGTAAAACCGTTATCGGCACCGGCTGCGTCATCGGCGGTAACGTTTGGCTGACTTACAGCGTGCCTCCCAATTCGGTTGTTTACCACAAAAGCGAGATCCGGGTAAAGGACAAGGATCCCTTTCCCGAGCCGCTGAATTTCGTGATTTAGTCAACAGACAATGGTCAATGGTCATGGGTCAATAGGCTGTTGTCCTTACCAATGACCATCTACTTACATTTCTCAAAAATTCATAAAATAACGCTACATTGAAAACGAATAACATCCTGGAGACCATCGGCAATACGCCCCATGTGAAGATCAACAAGCTTTTTGGCAACAACCACGAAGTATATATCAAGCTGGAACGCAACAACCCCGGCGCCAGCATCAAGGACCGCATTGCCCTGGCCATGATCGAAGATGCCGAACAGAAAGGAATTTTGCACAAGAACAGCGTCATCATCGAGCCCACTTCCGGCAACACCGGTATCGGCCTGGCCCTGGTGGCCGCGGTAAAAGGATACAAGCTGATCCTGGTTATGCCCGAAAGCATGAGCATTGAACGGAGAAGGCTGATGGCCATCTACGGAGCCGAGTTCGTGCTGACCCCACGGGAAAAAGGCATGAAGGGCGCTATTGAAAAAGCCACCGAGCTGGTGAACAACACCCCCAACGCCTGGATGCCCCAGCAGTTCGACAATGCCGCCAATACCGAGGTACACCGCCGCACGACGGCCCAGGAGATCCTGGCCGACTTCCCCGACGGCCTGGATTACGTGATCACCGGTGTCGGCACCGGCGGCCACATCACCGGCGTAGCCGAAGTGCTGAAAGAGAAGTTCCCCAACCTGAAAGTGCTGGCCGTGGAACCCGAGCTGTCGCCTGTGCTGAGCGGTGGCGCTCCCGGTCCCCACCCCCTGCAGGGCCTGGGTGCCGGCTTTGTGCCGACCATCCTGAACACCGGCGCCCTGGACGGCGTGGTGAAGATCGGCAAGGACGAAGCCTTTGAATACGCCCAGCGCATTGCCAAGGAAGAAGGCATCCTGGTGGGCATCTCCACCGGCGCTGCCCTGGCCGCCGTGGCCAAGCAACTGGCCGAGATCCCGGCCGGTTCCCGCGTGCTGACCTTCAACTACGACACCGGCGAACGCTACCTTTCCATCGAAGGACTGTTTCAATAAACCAACTTTTTAGCCACCGGCCGGTGGTCATTTCTCAATGGTCAATAGTTAATGGGATTTTCGTACCAGTGACTATTGGCCATTGACCATTGACAAATGACCCTTCGCCGCGGGCACTCACCCAAGAAAGAAACAACATGTTAGCATCAACGAAGCTGAAAATACTGGAAGAGCTGATTGCCGGTGCCAGCAAGGAAGAGCTGGCCTGGATGGGCGGCTATATCTCCGGTATGTTATCCGGTGGGGCGGGCGTACCGCTGGCCGCTGCCCCCCCGGCCAAGCCCGCGGTCAGCAAGATCACCATCACCTACGGTACCGAAAGCGGCAACTCCAAAAAGCTGGCGTCGGATTTTGCGGCCAAGGCCAAAAAGGCCGGCATCAATGCCAAGGTGGTGAGCCTCGACCAGTACCGCCTGAACGACCTGGCCAAGGAAGAATACTTCCTGGCGGTCATCAGCACCCAGGGCGAGGGCGAGCCCCCGGCGGCCGCCAAGAAGTTCTACGACCACATCCACGGCAACGGCTTTAAGCTGGACAAGCTGAAATACAGCGTGCTGGCACTGGGCGACACCTCGTACCCCCTGTATTGCAAAGCGGGCGAGGACGTGGACCAACAGCTGGAAAAGCTGGGCGGTCAACGCATCGCCAGCCTGGTGAAGTGCGATACCGACTACGAATCCGACGCGGAAGGCTGGTTTGGACAGGTGCTGCAGCAGCTGACCGCCAGCGCCGCAGCAGCCGCTGCTGCTCCGGCAGCCCCCGCTGCTGCGAAAAAACCGGGCGGCAAGCGTATATATAATGGTACCGTGCTGGCCAACGTCAACCTGAACGACCGGGGCTCCAACAAGGAAACCCACCACATCGAGATCGCGGCCGACGAAATCGACTATACCCCCGGCGACGCCCTGGGCGTGATTCCGGAAAACCCTTTGCGGGAGGTGGAACCCATCCTCGACCTGATCGGGGTGGACCGCACTGCCGTCTTCCCTTTCCGCAACGAGCAGGTCACCGCCTTTGACCTGCTGAAAAAGAAGCTGAACATCTTTTACCTGCCCGAAAGGGTAGTGGCCAAGTACGCGGCCCTGACCGGCCAGGACATCCCGGCCACCAAGATCAGCCTGCTGGACCTGCTGAAGATCTACCCCCTGGGCGATGCTTCCCTGTTCGAGCACCTGATCCAGGTACTGGAGCCCATCGCCCCCCGGCTGTACAGCATTTCCTCCTCGCCCGAGGCCCACAGCGGCGAGGTGCATATTACTGTAGCCCGCGATAAGTTCAAGATCAACGGCGAATGGAAGTGCGGCCTGTGCTCCGATTACTTATCGCAGCTTTCCGGCGACAGCGGCATCGAGTTCTACATCCACAAAAACAACCAGTTCCGCCTGCCCGCCGACGAACGGGACGTGATCATGATCGGTCCCGGCACCGGCGTCGCCCCCTTCCGCTCCTTCCTGGCACACCGCGACGCTACCGGCGCTTCGGGCCGCAACTGGCTGTTCTTCGGCGACCAGCACTTCGTGACCGACTTCCTGTACCAGACCGAGCTGCAGAACTGGATCCAGACCGGCGTGCTGACCAAACTGGACGTGGCCTTCTCCCGCGACCAGAAGGAAAAAATATACGTGCAGCACAAAATGCTGAAGGCCGGCCAGGAGCTCTACAACTGGATCGAAGGCGGCGCCTCCGTATACGTTTGCGGCACCAAGGATCCCATGAGCTTCGACGTGGAGGACGTCCTGATGCAGATCATCGAGCAGCACGGCAACAAAACCATTGAAGAAGCGGTTCAGTACGTCGAGCAAATGAAGGACGAAGGCCGCTACCTGAAGGATGTTTATTAAGCAAACGAGTGCACGGTTTAAAAACAAATCAACCCGTTTATGGAGAACTTATCATCAACCGAACGCATAAAAATGGCCAGCGACAACCTGCGGGGTACGCTGGTGGAAAGCCTGGAAAACGAGCTCACCGGCAACCTCAACGAGGATGACATCGCCCTGGTCCGCTTCCACGGCATGTACGTACAGGACGACCGCGACCGCCGCGACGAGCGGGCGGCCAAAAAGCTGGAACGCCTGTACTCCTTTATGGTGCGCCTGCGCCTGCCCGGCGGCTTTATGAAGCCCGAGCAGTGGGTGGCTATGCACCATATCGCCGGCGAAAACTCAACCGGCGTCATCAAGATCACTACCCGCCAGACGGTACAGCTGCACGGCATCCTGAAGTCCCGGATCAAGCCCACCCTGAAGGGGTTTGTCCAGTCGGGCGTTACCACCCTCGCCACCTGCGGCGACATCAACCGCAACGTGCTCTGCGCTTCCAACCCGAAGCAGTCGTCCCTTCATGCCGAGGTGTTCCAGTACGCCAAGGACATCAACGACATGCTGTTCCCGAAAACCAACGCCTACAACGAGATCTGGCTGGACGGCGAAAAGCTGGCCGATAAAACCCAGGAGGAGGACCCGCTCTACCAGAACCGGTTCATGCCCCGCAAGTTCAAGATCGCCATCGCCATCCCGCCAAATAACGACGTGGACGTGCTGACCAACGATATCGGCCTCATCGCCATCATCGAGGACAACCAGCTGAAGGGCTTTAACCTCGCCATCGGCGGCGGCCTGTCGACCACCCACGGCAACCCCGACCACTACGCCCGCCTGGGCTCGGTGATCGGCTTTACCGATACGAAGGAAAAAACGCTGAAGGCCATTTACGAGGTGCTGACCATCCAGCGCGACTACGGTAACCGCAGCGATCGCAAACTGGCCCGCCTCAAATATACCGTCGACCGCCTGGGCCTGAACTGGTGGCGCGAAGAGCTGGAACGCCGCTGCGGCTTCGCCCTGGACGAACCCCGTCCCTTCGAGTTCGTGGAGCGGAAGGATTATTACGGCTGGGAGCAGGATGCCGAAGGCCTGTGGCACTACACGGTATTCGTCGAAAACGGAAGGGTGCTCGACGACGAGCAGATCGCCCTGAAGTCGGCCCTGCTGGAAGTGGCCGAAACCGGCAAGCTGAACTTCCGCTTTACCTGCAATCAGAATGTGATCCTGGCCGACATCTCGGAAGCCGACAAGCCCGTGATCCAGGAGATCCTGGAGCGCTACGGGGTAACCGGCCATACCGAAAAGGCATCGGCCATCCGCGCCAATTCCATGGCCTGCGTGGCCCTGAATACCTGCCCGCTGGCCCTGGCCGAGTCGCAGCGCTACCTGCCGGAGCTGATCACCAAGATCGAGCCCATCATCGAAAAACATAACCTCCAAAACGAGGAGCTGATCGTTCGCATGACCGGCTGCCCCAACGGCTGCGGCCGGGCCTTTACCGCCGAGATCGGCTTTGTGGGCACCTCCATGGGCAAGTACAACCTGCACCTGGGTGGCGACCGCCTCGGCCTGCGCCTGAACAAGATCTATAAGGAAAGCCTGAACGAAGACCAGATCCTGTCCGAACTGGATACGCTCTTTGGCGACTTCCAAAACGAGCGCCGCGATGGGGAAACCTTTGGCGATTTTACTTATAGAAAATATGTTTCGGCTTAAAAAGGATAAGGGAAGGAGGTATAAGTTAATTGGGAATTGGGGCCTTGCCATTCGAAGGCTCGTCCTGGTTTCAATTTAATATAGATTGACCGGAATGGAAGAGGAAGCCCGCAGGGCTTCAACAAAAGTAGCCCCGGGTGAAACCCGGGGTCAGCAGTAGTCCGGTCACGACAACCCCAACGGGGTTGAATGTGGAACCCACAGCAAAAATAGAGTCCGGGATCAGAAAGGCTTTCCGAAGAATCCTTCGAGATTGAAACCCGTTATAAATCGAACAGGACACACTCAACCCCATCCGGGGTTGTCGTGACCGGACTAATGCTGACCCCGGGTTTCACCCGGGGCTACTTTTGTTGAAGCCCGTAGGGCTTCCCATTCCACGGTCAATCCCAGCGAAAGTGGTATAAACTTCCAACTGCAACACTCCTAACTCAGGAACTTAAAAGCACTGCTCCTTTATGAAATCATAAAAGGAGCAGTTTTTTTTTAACAATTACCTGATTTGCTTCTCATTCTACTATTTTTGTGGACTATAAATTAACTTAAGTACTCCATGTCCAAGAAACTCTTCCTGCTTATCGGGCTGCTGGCGGCCATTTTCCAGGGGGCCAGCGCGCAAAAACAGGTAAGCCGGGCAGAGCAGTTGTGGCTGGCCTATTTCAACCAGACCCGCCTGAGCGACAAATGGGGCTTCGTAGTGGACGGGCAGTTGCGGACAGCGGAAAATTTTGTGAACGAGTTCTCCCTCAGCGCCCTCCGCGCCGGCGCTACCTATTACCTCAGCGACCGGGCGACGGTAACCGCCGGCTACGCCTATTTCCATTATTATCCCGGCGACAACCATAAATACGTGGCCCAGCCCGAACACCGGCCCTGGCAGCAGGTGCAGTGGGGGCAGAGCGGACGCAATTTCCGGCTCAGCCAGCGGGTACGCCTGGAGGAACGCTTCCGCCGCAAGATCGAAAATGACTATAAGCTGGGCGAGGGCTACTCCTTTAATTACCGGGCCCGCTATAACATGCAGGTTTCCCTGCCCTTAAGCCGGAAAGGATTTTCGGCCCATACCTTTTCGGCCGTGGCCGCCGACGAGGTGATGGTCAACTTTGGCAAGGAGATCGTGTACAATACCTTCGACCAGAACCGGTTTTCGGCCGGGATGGCCTACCAGTTCAACGGGCAGAACAGCCTGCAGGCGCTTTATATGAACGTCTTCCAGCAGCTGTCGTCGGGCAACCGGTACCGTACCACCCATTACATACGCCTGTCGTACCTGCACAACCTCGACTGGAGGAAGGCAGACGGGGATAAATCATAGAGAGGCTTTTATCGATTCATTGTTCCCTTAAATCAATCATGTGAAAACAGAAACATCCGCCATCGAGGAAACTAAGGACAAGACCAACCACGGCACCAACCACCTGTTCCCCATCTTTTTAAAGCTGGAGCAGATGCGCCTGCTGATCGTCGGCGGGGGCAATGTGGGCCTGGAAAAGCTGCACGCCGTTCTCCAGAATTCCCCGGCTACCCGCATCCGACTGGTGGCCATCACCATCAGCGAGGAGATCAAAGGACTGGCCGAAGTCCACCCCAACATCGAGCTGGTGGAGCGGGCCTTTGAACCTGCCGACCTCGACGAGGCGGACCTGGTGATCACCGCCCTGAACGATAAAGTGGCCAGCGAAGCGATCCGCGATGAGGCCAAAAGCCGCAATAAACTGATCAATGCTGCCGACAAGCCCGAGCTTTGCGACTTTTACCTGAGCTCCGTGGTGAAAAAAGGCAACCTCAAAATCGCCATCTCCACCAACGGCAAATCGCCCACCATCGCCAAGCGGCTGCGGGAAACTTTTGAAGAAGCCATCCCGGCGGAAATGGACCACCTGCTGAACAACATGCAGGCGATTCGCAACCGGCTCCACGGGGATTTTTCCGAAAAGGTCGATAAGCTCAATAAGATTACCGAAGTGCTGGCGGTCCAAAAGCCCGGCATCGGCACGGAAGGAGAGAAGTGGTGGAAGAAAGTGGCCACCTATTCGCTCTTTGCGTTCCTGTTCATGATCCTGGGCCATATTATATTGTCATACATGCCCCTGGCAGAACTTTGGGAAGCCACCAAGGCGCTGCCTTCGCAGCTCGACAACCAGTTTTACTGGATGATCGCTGCCGGCTTCCTGGCCCAGCTGGTCGACGGCGCCCTGGGTATGGGCTACGGCGTTACCTGCACCACGGTGCTGAACACACTGGGGGTGTCGCCTTCGGCCATCAGCGCCAGCATTCATACCGCGGAAATGTTCTCCAGCGGCGCTTCCGGCTACAGCCACTATAAATTCGGCAACGTCAATAAAAAATTATTCAAGGTGCTGCTGGTGCCGGGCATCATCGGCGCCGTGCTGGGAGCGTTCCTGCTGTCGAAGTTCGGCGACCAGTACGCTCCCTACATTAGGCCCGTGCTGGCCTGCTATACCCTGATCCTGGGCGTGCGGATCATTTACACCGCCTTCAAAAAGAAGAAGAGGGCCCAGAAGGTCAAGCACGTGGGCTGGCTGGCAGGCGCCGGCGGTTTCCTGGATTCCTTCGGCGGTGGCGGCTGGGGCCCGCTGGTGACCAGCACCCTGATCTCCAAGGGCCGTACGCCCCGGTACGTGATCGGTTCGGTAAGCATTACCGAGTTCTTTGTGACCTTTTCCAGTGCCCTGACCTTCTTTTCCCTGATCGGGATCAGCCACTGGCAAGTAATTGTTGGCTTAATTTTGGGCGGCCTGACGGCAGCGCCGCTGGCGGCCCGGTTGTCGGGCAAGCTGCCGCTGAAGGCGATGTTCATCGGCGTAGGCGCCATGGTCATTATCTGGAGCCTGCGGATCATCCTGAAAGCGCTCTAATAACTATAATTTATAATTGAACTATTTATCCGTACATGGAAACAAGGAAGAAGCAGTCCGGGGAGGAAGTAGCGGAAACGGAGGAAAAGGAAATATCTGAACTGGTGGTGCTGCAGGACGGCGAGCTGCTGGACGGAAGGAAGGAAAAGGATTGGCAGCCGGTGGTGCGGTGGTGCCTGTTCGCTTTTCTCTTCCTGATCCTGGGAAGTACCCTGCTCAATTATTTTCCCCTAGCCACCATCGTGGAAGGGGTAAAGGACCTGCCCGAGCACATGGATACGAGAGCGTTCCTGATCATGCTGGCCACGGGCTTTATCGCCCAGATGGTCGACGGTTCGCTGGGCATGGGCTACGGGACTATTTCTACCACCTTCCTGCTGGCCTACGGGGTCAACCCCGCCATTGTCAGCAGCCGGGTGCATTCGGCCCGGGTGTTTTCCAGCGGCGCTTCGGGCTACGCCCACCACCGCTTTGGCAACGTCAACAAAAAGCTGTTCCGCACCCTGGTGGTGCCGGGTATGGTCGGCGCCATCCTGGGGGCGACCATGGCGTTCCTGGCCAAGGGGTATTCCTCCTATGTGCGGATCCCGGTTTCGCTGTATACCTTGTATTTAGGGTATTATATCGTGCGCAAGGCCTTTGCCCGGAAGAAAAGCCAGGCCAAGGTAAAGCGGGCCGGCTGGCTGGCTACCGCCGGCGGCTTCCTCGATGCCTTTGCCGGCGGCGGCTGGGGCACGCTGGTGACCAGCACCCTGATCTCCAAACGCAAGACGGCCCGCTACGTGGTGGGGTCGGTTTGCCTGGCCGAGTTCTTCGTGGTGCTGACCAGCTCCATCACCTTTTTTATCCTGCTCCGGAGCATTCCCCTGGCCGATATTGCGGGGCTGATCCTCGGGGGCCTGATTGCCGGTCCTTTTTCGGCCCGCCTGGCGGGCAAGCTGCCGGTGAAGCCCATGTTCATCGCCATCGGCGCCCTGGTGATCCTCACCAGCGGCATGACGCTCTGGAAGGCGCTGCTGCAGGTGGTGGGCGGCGTAGCCGGAGGCGGCCATTAAGGCATAAATGATTTTAAAAAAAAGCCGGGCATTGCTGTCCGGCTTTTTCGTTTTCGTCAGTGGCCTGCGCCCACCGCCTCTTTTTCGAGCCATTCCAGCAGGTGGCCGGAAATTCGGTCGGTCTCCACCAGGAAGCCGTCGTGGCCGTAGGCCGAATGGATCTCGATATAGGAAGCCTGCGGGATGTGGGCCGCCATGAATTCCTGCTCGTGCACCGGGCAGAGAATGTCGCTGCTGACGCCAATGACCAGTGTTTTCTGGGGGATTTCTTTTAACGCCTCTTCGATGGAAGCGGTACGGCCGCGGGCGATGTTGTGGCTGTCCATGGCCTTGGTCAGCGCCCAGTAGGTGTAGGCGTGGAAGCGTTTTACCAGCTTTTCGCCCTGGTAGTTGATATAGGAGGAAGCTTTGAAGTGGTCGATCTTGTTGATGTCCGGGTCGCTTTGTTTTTGCACCAGGAGGTCGTAATTGCGATAGGTGAGCATGCCGATGGCGCGGGCCGCCTTCAGTCCTTTGGCGCCGGCATCGGGACGGTGTTCGCGCCAGCTGGCGTCGGCTTCGATGGCCAGGCGCTGGGCCGAATGCACGGCAATGCCCCAGGCGCTTTCCGCTGCCGAGGTGGCCAGCAAAAAGAGGTTCTTCACCCGGTCTTTTTCCATCAGCGCCCATTCCATGGCCTGGTAGCCGCCGATGCTGCCGCCGATCAGCAGGTAGATCTGGTCGATGCCCAGGTGCCGGCGCAGCAGGATGTGCGCCGATATCATATCGCGCATGGTAAAAAAGGGAAAACTATCGTAATAGGGCTGGCCGCTGGCAGGATTGGTGCTGAGCGGGCCGGTAGTGCCGTAGCAGGAGCCCAGGATGTTGGCGCAGACCACGAAATACTTCCGGGTGTCCAGGGGAAGACCTTCCCCGATCATGCCGGGCCACCAGTCGGCCGCGTCGGAATTGGCCGTCAGGGCATGACAGATCCAAACAACATTGTCCTTGGCAGCATTCAAACGGCCGAATGTGTGGTACGCAATTGTGATTTCCGATAATTCTTGTCCGCTTTCTAAGACAAACGGTTGTTTGTGGTGAAAATACTCCATTCCGCAATTTCAAAATGTAAAGTAAAAGCTTAGGAAGTTACTTTTGCAAAAAAATTTCATGGTAGAAATAGTTCTGGACCGGAAAAACGGCGATCACGGCTTTGAAGCAATGGATGCCCAGGGGCACGTAATTCGAATGGACAGCAGCCCGGAAAACGGCGGCAACAACTTCGGCGTCCGCCCGATGCAGGTATTGCTGATGGGCCTCGGCGGCTGCAGCGGCATCGATATCGTTTCGATCCTGAAGAAACAGCGCCAAAACGTGGAAGGCTTCCGCATGAAGATCTCCGGCGACCGCGAAAAAGGCAAGGAACCCTCCATCTGGGAAACCGTCCATATCGTATTTGAGCTGACCGGCGACATCGACCCGGACAAGGCCAAACGCGCCTGCGCCCTTTCCATGGATAAATATTGCTCCGTAGCCGAAACCCTGCGCCGGGCCGGCGGCAACCTCACTTGGGAAGTGGAAGTGAAGAAAGTGGAGGAAGGGGTTAATTAGTTAATTGGTTAATTGGTTAATTGGGCTATTAGTTGAAGAACTCCTCCGAATTCCCAATTAACCAATTCCCTCCCTGCACCAGCAAATAATCAGATTAATCAGCTAAACAAGACGATCATGCACGAACAGAATCCGATCACCCGTGCCCTCCGCACCCAGGCCGAACGCACCCAGCAGATGGAGCATTCCGCCCCGATGTACCTGACCAGCAGCTTTTGCTTCGACAACGCCGAGGACATGCGGGCCGCCTTCGCCGATGAAACCGACGCCAATATTTATACCCGCTTCAGCAACCCCACCGTGCAGGAATTTATCGATAAGATCTGCATCCTGGAAGGGGCGGAGGACGGTTTTGCCACCGCCTCGGGCATGAGCGCCATCTTCGCTTCGTTCATGGCCCTGCTCAAAAAGGGCGACCACCTGCTGTCCTGCAAGAATATTTTCGGAAGCACCCATACCGTCATCACCAAGTTCCTGCCCAAGTTCGGTATCGAATACTCCTACGTGGATGCCGATAAGCCCGAAGAATGGGAGGCCGCCATCCGGCCCAACACGAAGATGATCTACCTGGAAACCCCCACCAACCCGGCCCTGGACCTGGTGGACCTGGAGCGGGTGGTGCAGCTGGCCAAAAGCCGGAACATCATCGTCAACGTCGACAACTGCTTTGCCACTCCCATCGGCCAGCGGCCCATCGATTTCGGTGCCGACCTGGTAGTGCATTCCGCCACCAAGTGGATCGACGGCCAGGGTCGCGTACTGGGCGGTGTGGTGGTAGGCCGCAAGGACCTCATTCACGATATCTACCTGTTCTGCCGCAGCACGGGGCCGGCCCTGTCGCCCTTTAACGCCTGGGTGCTGAGCAAGGCTACCGACACCCTGCATGTGCGCATGGAGCGCCATGCCGAGAACGCCCTGAAGCTGGCGACCGCCCTGGAAGGCCATGCGCAGCTCTCCTGGGTAAAATACCCCTTCCTGCCGTCGCACCCGCAGCACGCGATCGCCAAAAAGCAAATGAAGAACGGGGGCGGCCTCGTATGCTTTGAGCTGAAAGGCGGCCTGGAAGCCGGGCGCCGGTTCCTGAACAAGCTGGAGCTGCTGTCGCTGACCGCCAACCTGGGCGATGCCCGCAGCATTGCCTCCCACCCGGCCAGCACCACGCATGCCAAGCTCACCGAAGCCGAACGGGCCGCCGTGAACATCACGCCGGGCCTGATCCGCATATCGGTAGGCCTTGAGGCGGCCGATGACATCATCGCCGACATCCTCCAGGCCCTGGAAGGTGAATAGTAGACCGATGTCCATTGACTTTTGACCCATGGCTATAAAAAAAAGCTCCCTGTTCGGAAAAACAGGGAGCTTTTTTTTATAGCCGGAAAAAAATAGCCAGCCGGCGTTAGTTGGATTCTACTTTTTCCAGAATCTCTTCCAGGGAGATGCCGAGGTGGCTTTCGTCATAGATGCACTTGCCGTCCTTGATCAGCAGTACCTGGGGCGACTGGTGCCTCACCTTGAACACATCGGCGACTTTATTGGAAATGTTCCGGTGGGCGAACAGGTCCAGGTAGTAAAAGTCGATATCTTCCGGCGGGGTGTCCACCTGGAAGCGGCGCAAGGCCACCGAACTGATCGAGCAGCGGGTGCTGTGCTTAAAAATCACCTGAGGTTTCTGCCCGGACCGGGCGACGATCTCCTTCAATTGCTCATCCTCTGTCAGATGAATCCATTTCATATTTTACCTGTTTTTTAACCTTTGAACTTGCCGTACTGCGTATTCGTAGGACAGCCGTATTTACTCCGTGAAGCATAGCAGGAAGTAAGGGTGCTGACGGTGGCAATCAACAGAACGATTGCAGCAAATGTTGTTCTCATGCGTTTAGATTTATGGTTATTCGTTTATAAAGGCGGATCGGCCGCAAAAATAATGAAAAATCCTATTATCTCGGCAGGTGGGAGGGGAGGAACCGGGTGACCCTCAATATAAAGCGAAAAGGATGCCAGACCAAATCGGCCGCCAGGAGGCCGCCGCCCGGAATATTTTGCAAAATGCTGGCTAATATTGGCTAATATTGCCGCGGTAATCATCTCCTTTCGTGATTTTAAGAACTGATGTAATGTTACAGTTAACGAAACCTATCGCCTTTATCGATATTGAAGCAACGGGTACCAATGTTTGTACAGACCGGATTGTGGAAATTGCGATCGTTAAGTATTTGCCTGATGGCAACCGCACCGTAAAGCGGAAGCTGCTGAACCCCGGGATGCCTATCCCCCAAGCGGTTAGCGAGATCCATGGTATTACGGATGAAATGGTAACGAGCGCTCCTGTTTTCAAGCAGGCCGCCCACGAGATCAAGCAGTTCCTCGACGGCTGCGACCTGGCCTGCTACAATGCCTTCCGCCTCGATATCCCCCTGCTGATGGAAGAATTCATGCGCGCCGAGGTGGAATTTGAAATGAAAGGCCGTAAACTGGTGGACGTACAGAAGATCTTTCACCAGATGGAACAGCGCACCCTGTCTGCCGCCTACAAGTTCTACTGCGGCAAAACCCTGGACAACGCCCACAGCGCCGAAGCGGATGCCGCCGCCACCGCCGAGATCCTGAACGCCCAACTGGAACGTTACCCCCAACTGGGAACCACCGTGGATTCCATCCTGAAATCGGTAGGAGAGGACGACCTGATCGATTTTGCCCGCCGCTTTATTTACAACGACAAGCGGGTGGAGATCTTCAATTTCGGAAAACACAAAGGCCGGCCCGTAGCCGAAGTGCTGAAGGCCGAACCCCAATATTATGATTGGATGATGAAGGGCGAATTTCCCATGAACACCAAGCAAAAGCTCAGGGAAATGTACACCCGCATGATGCTCAAAAAATCTTAAGCCAAGGAATACGAGGTGGAAAAGCTTGTTATAATACCCACATACAACGAAAAAGACAATGTCGAAGCCATCCTGACGGCGGTGTTCAACCTTGGGCAGGACTTTCACGTACTCATTATCGATGACAGCTCACCCGACGGCACGGCCGATATCGTACGGCGCCTGCAGCCCCGGTTCAACCATACCGTCTTCCTCGAGGAGCGCAAGGGAAAACTGGGACTGGGAACGGCTTACATCTATGGCTTCAAATGGGCAGTCGCCCGGGGCTACCAGTTCATTTTCGAGATGGACGCCGACTTTTCGCACAACCCTGCCGACCTGCCGCGGCTGTACGACGCCTGCAAGAACGGCGGCGCCGACGTGGCCGTCGGCTCGCGCTATGTCAAGGGCGGGGGCGTAAAAAACTGGCCTTCCGACCGGATCGCCCTTTCCAAAGGGGGCTCCCTGTATACCCGGCTCATTACCTGGATGCCGATCGCCGACCCTACCGCCGGCTTTATGTGCTACCGCAAAAAGGTACTGGAAACCATCAACCTCGACGAGATCCATTTCGTGGGCTATGCCTTCCAGATCGAGATGAAGTTCGCCGCCTGGAAGCTGGGTTTCAAGATTAAAGAAGTGCCCATCCAGTTCGAGGACCGCAAGTTCGGCGAATCGAAGATGAGCAAAGGCATCGTCAAGGAAGGCATCCTGGGCGTGCTGAAGCTCCGCTGGTTCAGCCTGTTTACCAACTACCGCCGCCGGGTAAAGACCAATGGCCTGTCGCGGGAAGGTCTTACCAGCCAGCAGTAGGAAATAAGCAATAGGCAATAAGCTAAAAGCAACTACGCAATAGTTAAAGAAAATTTCTAAGGAACAGACCTGACAGGTTTTGAAAACCAGTCAGGTCTTTCTTTTTTGCATATTTTCTTATTTGCCCATTGCCCATTGCACATTGCCTATTCTCCCCGGCGCAATTCCTTCCAGGTGGTTTGGCGGATGGTGTCCCGCATCAGCCAGGTGGCACCCAGGGACAAAAGGCCCAGTACCAGCACCACGGCCGGGAAACCGTGCAGCAAATAATGCAGCCCCCCGGCGATACCGGAAATAAACAGCAGCAGGAAGCTCTGCAATATCGTGTCTCCTTTGGAGTTGGCGTTATCGGGCAGCGAAAACGGCAGTTGCCGGTGCTGCAGGTACATGAGGACCGAAATGATCAGCAGCTGGTTCATTACCCCCAGGAATGCATCCGGCAGGAGTTGCGGGCCGCCCAGTGCCAGCCCGGCCCCGCAAAGCAGCAGCGCCGCGGGCAGGTAAAACAAGAGCAGGCAGGCCTTCATGCTCCCCCGGATCACCTCCCCGGGCCGGGTAATGGGGGCCACGAAAAACAGCCAGGCAGCCTTGTATTTTTCCGAATATTTTACCTGGTGGATGGCGGTCAGCACGACGAAGTTGCTGACGTAAATGCCCAGGATAAATATGGAAGTCAGGTCGGGATTCTCTTTTCCCCGGCTCATTTGCCGCAAATTGTAGAACATGCCGACAAGAACCACGACAAAATAACCGATGGACGGGTATACTTTCATCCGGAAGTCGCGGCTGCGGGCGATCATCCGCAGGGTAAACAGGAAGCCCATTTTTTCGGCTCCCGACCGGGTCAGCAGTTTTCCGAAAAAGGCCATCCATCCCCCGGTGGTGGCTTTTGCCTGGGGCTCCTTTGCCCCTTCGGTGGCAGTGCCGGTACCCAGCAGGGCCAGCTTGCTGTTGAAGGCGGGCGCCAGGTAGCGGACCACGACCAGCAGGCCGGTGGCGGGAGCGCCGATGCTCAAAAAGGAGCCGGCCCACTCCAGCGGCGTGCCCGCAAGGGAATGCAGGACATTCCAGCCGGCGGAAAACCAGTAGGGGGGCGCCAGCAGCCACAGGGGGCTGGCCGCGAGGTGCGCATTCTTTACGTCGAGGAGGTCCAGGCCGCGGGGCAACAGTTGGGAGCCGCCGTAAAAACCCACCGCGAAGAAGATCTGGATATAGCTGATGATCGACTGGAACTTCTGGGGCCGGGTGACTTTCAGGATCAGCAGGTAAAAGGCGTTGACCAGGAAAATGGTGAACAGGGTGGCCAATGCCGTCATCAGCGCAAACAGCAGCCCTGCCGCCCCGCCCCGCAGGTACAGCAGGAACCCAAATGCCGGCAGGCCCATGGGGATGGCGATCCGGCCAATATGGATCAGGATGTGCAGGATCTTGGCCAGCACAAAAGTGCGGTCGTTCACCGGCCGGGGAAGTATGATGAAGTTGTCCCGCACATCGATGAGCACCGAGGTGAAATCGGAAATAAGGGTCATCCCCAGCATTAAAATAAAGAAGGAATAATAAAAGGCCAGCTGGAGAACGATGTTGTCGCCCATCAAAAAGGCACTCAGGAGGGTCAGGCCGAAGAGGGCGCTCAGCAGCACCGTACCCAGCGTAGAGGCTTTTATGGGTCCTTCCTTTTTATGTTGCCGCGTCTGGTGAAAGGTGTTGGGCCGCCGGTCGTCCATGGTCAGCTTTACTTCCAGGATGGCTTTCAGCTGGGTGGGGTTTACGTCCCAGCGGCGGTAGAATCCCTGCGGCAGCAGCACCAGGCGCAGCAGGGCTTTATTCAGCAGGTTCATGGTTCTTTTTAAAGGCTTTCAGGAAATCGGAAGCGGCCAGGGCGGGCGCCTCACCGGAGGTCAGCTGGGCAAAGATCTGTTCGAGGCTGTTGTTACCCTGCCGCTGCTTCAGCTCGTCAAAGGTGCCGTCGGCGATCTTGCGGCCCCCGTCAATGACCACGATGCGGTCGCTGACCTTTTCCACTACGTCCATCATATGGCTGCAGTAAAAGATGGTCTTGCCTTCCGCTGCCAGCTGGGAAATCAGCTCTTTTACCAGGATCACGCTGTTGGCGTCCAGGCCGCTGAGCGGTTCGTCCAGGATGATGATGTCGGGGTTGTGCAGCAGGCCCGAGGCGAGCAGTACTTTCTGCCGCATGCCCTTGCTGAAGGTATCCATCCGCTGGTGCAAGTGCGGGTACAGGCCAAAGGCCGTCATCATGGTGATGATCCGTTCGGTGCATACCGTCTCCTCCAGCTCGTGCAGGGTGCCGGTAAACTGTAAAAACTCCATGGGCGTGAGCACGTCGTACAGCTCGGCCAGCTCGGGTACATAGCCGATCCGCTTTTTCACTTCCACGGTCTGCTCTTTCGGGTCCAGCCCCTGGATCCGCACCTCGCCTTCGTAATCGGTGATCAGTCCGCAAAGGATTTTTACCGTCGTGCTTTTTCCGGCGCCATTCGGCCCGATATAGCCAATCACTTCCCCCGGGAACACGTCGAGGTTGATGTCCTTCAACACCGGGTTCTTGCCATAATTTTTAAAAAGATGCTGAATGCTGATTGCGGGGGCCATGCTGGTTTTGAGTTTAGGCGAAAAGTTCCTGAGTTTCTAAGTTCCTGAGTTCCTAAGTTCCTGAGTTCCTAAGTTCCTGAGTTCCTAAGTTCCTGAGTTCCTAAGTTAAGGGTTCGTCCTTTCCGAGTTATGCCAACTCAGGAACTTAGAAACTCAGGAACTATATCTCTTCAGAAATATACAGAAATTAAATTTGCGGCATGAAGAAAGCGCTGTTGCGGCTGCATGCCACGGTTTTTTTATGGGGATTTACGGGAGTTCTGGGAAGGGCCATTACCCTGGATTCGGTTTGGCTGGTATGGTACCGGTTATTGATCACGGTGGCGACGCTGCTGGTGCTGTCGTTCTTTTTCAAAAAGGTGGGCCGGCTGCCCTGGCGGTCGATGGCGACGGTTTGCGGCATCGGGCTGATCCTTGCCCTGCACTGGGTGTGTTTTTACGGCAGCATCAAGTACGCCAATGTTACGATTGCCCTGACCTGCCTGTCCACTTCGGCCCTGCTTTCATCCTTGCTGGAGCCGCTGATCCTGAAAAAGCCGTTTGACCTGACGGAGGTGTTCCTGGGGCTGTTTGCCATTGCGGGCATCGTGATCATCTACAACACCCACCTGCAATTTTCCATCGGCATCGCCATCGGGCTGCTGGCAGCGCTGCTGACCGTGCTGACCTCGGTGTTGAATAAAAAGATCGTGGACCGCTACGAGCCGCAGCAGCTGGCCCTGTACCAGTTGTCCGGCGGATTTGCCGGCCTGACGCTGCTGCTGCCGCTGTTTTATTATTGGTTCCCTGGGGGCCACCTGGTGCCCACGGCGGCCGACTGGGGCTGGCTGGTGGTGCTGAGCTGGGTGTGTACCATCTTTACGTTTTTCCTGTTCGTGGCGTCGCTGAAAAAGCTGTCGGCCTTTACCACCAACCTGACGCTGACCCTGGAGCCGGTCTACGGCATCGTGCTGGCCTTTGTGTTTTACAAGGAGAACAAGCTGCTCAGTCAATGGTTTTACGTGGGTTTTGCCCTCATCACTCTGGCGGTTTCGGTGCACATGTGGCGCCTCCTGCGCCCGTCCGCTCACCTGAAAAGCCAAATGTCTTCGGCTTCATAAAACCGTTCACCTTCCACGACCACTACAGGCCACCCACCCCAAACCCTTAGGCCGCTTCGCTGATGAATTTTACCAGGAGGCGTTTGGCGATGGGGAGGAGGGTTTCCTCGATGGGCACGTTCAACGAGGTTTCGATGCTGTACACGGCGGGATTGGCCAGGCCCCCCTGGGTGCGGATCAGCTCGTACTTCGTGTTTTCGTACGTGCGGGCAATGCTGCGGTGCCACAGGTCCACGTAGGCGGTTTTCATGGCCCGGTACTTTTCGTCGTGCTTTTCGAAAATGGACAGGCGGTAGTAATAGGTGCGGGTTTCCCGCGTCTGGCCGGCGCTCAGGAAAAAGTAGCCCTCCTGGATGTCCAGCGGGATGAGACCCACGGGCGAAATGATCAGCTTGTCTTCCACGAACTCATAGATCTCCGTGCCGCTGCTGATGGTGGTTTTCATCCGTTCGGCGGAATAGTTGATGATGTCCTCCAGCTCCTGCATCAGCTCGTCGTCCGCGATCATCATTTCATAAATGAGCTGGAGCCGTTCCAATTGCAGGCCGGTCAGCTTTTTGGGAAAATGTTCCTGCAGGTACTTTTTGTTTTCGCGGAACGAGGTAATGTTGTTGTAGTGGAAGATGAGGTCGGCCAGTTGGGGATATAATTTCGTTTCATTGAAATAGCGGGTAATTTCCTGTAAATAAGCCAGGAGGGTATATTTCTTCAACTCAAAGTCGATATACCCTTCGGCAAACCAGGTTTCGGATAACTGTTTCATGACAAATGGTATTTATGCTTTCTAATTTAATAAATGCAGCCCTGAAATCGAAATCTCTACATTGAAAAAATGTATTTTATAAAAAATTATATAATAGGTGAGGTTTCCGGGTACGCCTTCTTTTTCGTGTGGTAGGGGGCCGTTTGGCCGATGGTCGGAAAGCGGGTTTCTACATAATAGACAAGGGCTATGCCACTATCCGCTGCGGGAAGATGTAAATGAATGCCCGTTTTCTTAAACGAAAACAGCCTTCCAGTTCACGGAAGGCTGTTTTAGGATCAAACCGTCGAAGACGGTTAATATTCACGGTTGGGGTTGAAGTTTTCCAGCTCGTTGGCTACAGCGGTCAGGAAGGTGGCGCCCAGGCTGCCGTCGATGATGCGGTGGTCGTAGCTCATGGACAGGTACATCATGTGCCGGATGGCAATGCTGTCGCCCTGCGGGGTTTCGATTACCACGGGCCGCTTTTTAATGGAGCCCACCGCCAGGATCGCTACCTGGGGCTGGTTGATGATGGGGGTGCCCATCAGGCTGCCGAAGGTGCCCACATTGGTAAAGGTAAAGGTGCCGCCCTGGGTGTCTTCGGGGCGCAGGCGCCCGTTGCGGGCATTGTCGGCCAGGGTGTTGACCTGCCGGGTAAGGCCTACCAGGTTCAGCTGGTCGGCGTTTTTAATGACGGGAACGATCAGGTTGCCGTTGGCCAGGGCGGTGGCCATGCCGATGTTGATGTCCTTTTTCACCAGGATGCGCTCGCCGTCTACCGAACTGTTGATGAGCGGGAACTTCTTGATGCAGCGCAGGATGGCTTCAATGAACAGGGGGGTAAAGGTGATCTTGGTGCCTTCCCTTTTTTCAAAATCCTTTTTCACGCGGTCGCGCCAGCGGACCAGGTTGGTCACGTCGGCCTCGGAAAAGGAGGTTACGTGCGGGCTCACCTGTTTGCTGCGTACCATATGCTCGGAAATGAGCTTGCGCATGCGGTCCATTTCAATCACTTCCACGTTGTTGCCGTAGGTGACGGGGGCCTGCACCGGTACCTGCTCGATCTTGTCGATGGGGATCACCAGCGGTTGCTGGACGGTTACAGGCGGCTCTTCCCGGGGGGCGGGTTCCTGCTCGCGGGGGCGGGCGGGCTGTTCCTTCGGCTCTGCTTCCCGCAGGGCGGGCCTGCCGGTTTTTTTATAGGCAACGTACTGCAAAATGTCTTTTTTGGTGACCCTGCCTTCATTGCCGGTACCGGGGATGTTTTCCAGCTCGTACATGCTGATGCCTTCGCTGGCCGCGATGTTCAGCACCAGGGGCGAATAAAAGCGGGCGGCGGAAGCGGTGGCCGGGACGGTGGTCGGCTGGGGCAGGTAGGGGATAGCCGGGGCGGTTTCCGCCTGGGCCTGCTGCGGATGGGTTTCGCGGGTGGGCGCCGGGGTAGCCGGTGCCTCGGCGGTGACGGAGGCGTTGCCGGTCTTGATGCGGGCGATCACGGCGCCTACCGGTACGACATCGTTTTCCTGGAACATTACCTCTTCCAATATGCCATCTTCCGTAGAGGGAACCTCGCTGTCCACCTTATCCGTCGCCACTTCCAGCACGGTTTCATCGGTCTTTACTTTATCGCCGGGTTTTTTATGCCATTTTAAAATGGTGGCTTCTGCGATGCTTTCGCCCATCTTAGGCATTACCAGGTCAACAATTGCCATATAATATAATTACGATTTACGTTTTAAGATGTACAATTTACGATTTTCTCATTTCCTGAGCGGGTCAAATGTAAGCAATGGGTTTCGATTCCCCTTTGCCTATTGCCTATAGTCCGTTGCCTTCCTGCACCATCAGCTTGCGCAGCATGTTCAGGGCGGCATTGGCGGTGAGCTCGATATTGCGGCGGCGATCGTAGCGGAAGAACAGCTTGGCCGTTTCCAGGTTTTGGCGGCTGGCCACGGCAATCCACACGGTGCCGACCGGTTTTTGAAGGGTGCCGCCTTCCGGCCCCATGATGCCCGAGGTGGCGATGGCATAGTCGGCGTTCAGCCGTTCCAGCACGCCCTGCACCATTTCCTTGATGGTTTCCTCGCTGACGGCCCCGTGTTTCACCAGGGTGGCATGCTCCACGCCCAGGATATTTTCCTTGGCGTCGTTGGCATAGCTGACCACGCCGCCTTTATAGCTGACCGATGCGCCCGGCAGGGAGGTGAACAGGTGGGCCAGGTAGCCCCCGGTACAACTTTCCGCCGTGGCAATGAATTTCTTTTTGCCCTTCAGCATCTGCGACACCACTTCCTGCAGGGTAATGTCCTGGTCGGTCACCAGCCACTGCTGTACCAGCTCTTTGAGGCTGCCGAATTGTTTTTCCATTTGCTTCGTCAGGGTTTCCTCGTTGTCGGAGTGACCGGTCAGCCGCAGCTTTACCATGCCGTAGTTGGGCAGGTAGGCCAGCTTGATGTGGGCGGGGAGGGCGGCCTCGAATTCCACCAGCTGGTCGGCAATGAAGGATTCGCCGATGCCGGCGGTGAGCAGGGTTTTGTGGAGAATGGCTTTCAGGGCAAAATGGGCGATCAGGCGGGGGATCACTTCCTCCTCCATCAGGCCCTGCATTTCCAGGGGCACGCCGGGCAGGGAAATATAGACCACGCCTTCTTTTTCGAACCACATGCCGGGGGCGGTACCGTTACGGTTAGGCAGAACCGTGCTGTTGTGCGGCACTTCCGCCTGCTTGCGGTTGCGTTCGGTCATCGGCCGGTTCAGGCGGGTAAAGATGCCCGTTACATGTTCCAGCACATCTTCGTTCAGTACCAGCTCCGATCCGAAGTATTCGCACAGGGCCGGCTTGGTGATGTCGTCGGCGGTGGGGCCCAGCCCGCCGGTGATGATGATCAGCGAGCAGTCCCGGCTTTGCTGTTCCAATGCGCTGAGGATCTCCTCTTTGTCATCGCCCACGGCGATACGGCGCCGTACCCAGATGCCGGCATTGTTCAGTATGGTGGCAATAAAGGCGCTGTTGGTATCGATGGTCTGTCCGATCAGCAGTTCATCGCCGATCGTGAGGATAGAAGCATACGTCATGTAGTCCGCTTTTTAGAGTTTACAAGTTTACGAGTTTACAAGTTTACGAGTTCTTCCCGGCCCGAAACAACTCGTAAACTTGTAAACCCGTAAACTTGTAAACTTATTTTGCGATCATCCGGTCGATGCTGACCTTGCCCGGCCCGATGAAGAGGAGGGCGACGAAGGCGGCAAAGAAAAGGCCGGCCGATTCGCCTTTTCCGAAAAGGTCGCCATGGTGGGCGACAAACAGGGCCACGCCCATGTTGATGACAATGGGAATGGCGGCCAGCCGCGTCAGCAGGCCCAGGATTACGAGGGCCGAGCAGAAGAATTCGGCAAAAACCACCAGCGCCAGCGAGGAGCTGGAGCCGATGCCGAAGGGATCGGGAAAGGCTTCCGATTTCTGAATAAAATGCATCAACTTGTCCAAACCGTGCATCACCAGCAGCAGCGAACCGGCCACCAACCGCAGCACCAGGGCTGCAAACGAAACCGCATTTTCCGAATACCGGGTGCTGAAAATTCTTTTCATAGATCGTAGCTTTTTTTTCCAGGCCGCAATTTTAGGCAATTTTTCACCTTCCCCGCCCCGTCGGTCTTTTGAAGATCAAACTTTAAAATGGAATTTCCCGCCCTGGAAGATTTTGGGCCGGGACCGCCTTGCTTTTGGTCAACCCTGAAATAATATGAATATTTACACCGTTTAATACCTCACCGGCTAAAGGAAACGAATATGAAGAAATACAGTTTACTGGGTTCTTTTTGCATTTTGAGCGCTGTCACGTTTGCGCAGCAGAACTACAATATGAAAGACCCGGATGAAAAATTCAATCTTGCCAAAGAGTATTTTCAAAAGGAACAATACAGTCTTGCCTACCCGCTTTTAAAGGAGCTGCAGGCTTCGCTGCGCGAAACCGACCGCATCAACCGGTCCGTGCGGGCGCAGGAGATCGTTTATTATACCGTTGTCAGCGAGCTGAAGCAAAATGAAAGCCGGGGCATACGGGAGGCAAAAGATTATATCGAGGTAACCAAAAATATCGCCCGAGTGCAGATGATGAACTACCACCTGGCCGAATATTTTTTTCGCCAGAAGCAATTCGGCGATGCGGTGGAACTGTACGAAAAGGCCAATATCGCCAACCTCAGTAACCGCGAGATTGCCGACATGAAATTCCACCAGGGGTATTCTTATTTTACGCTGCAGAAATTTTCGGACGCCAAACCCCTGCTCGGCTCCATCCGCCAGATTCCCGACGATCCCAACTATATCGACGCCAATTATTATTACGGCTTTATCGCCTTCCGCGACCGCAACTACCGCGATGCCCTGGAAAGCTTTAAAGTAGTGGAAAACGCACCGGCCTACGAAAGCATCGTTCCGTATTACATTGCACAGATCTATTATGTGCAGGGAAAAAAGGACGAGGCCGTGGCCTATGCCGAAAACAAAATCAAGCAGGGAAAGACCCAGTATTACGACCTGGAGCTGAAACAGCTGCTGGGACACGCCTATTTCGAGAAAAAGCAGTTTTCCAAGGCGCAGCCCCTGCTCGAGGACTTTGTGACCCGCTCGGCAAAAGTGCGCCGCGAGGACCTGTACGAACTTTCCTACTCGTATTACCAGGCCAACCAGTACACCAAGGCCATTGAAGGCTTCAAGCAGTTGAGCGGCAAGGAGGATTCGCTGAGCCAGCACGCCATGTACCTGCTGGGCGACTCCTACCTCAAGACCAACCAGAAGTCCAATGCCCGCAACGCCTTTATGTTTTCCTCGGCCAACAACAGCAACGCGCAGCAGCGCGAGATCTCGCGCTTCAACTACGCCAAGCTGTCGTACGAGCTGGGCTACCAGGACGAGGCCCTCAAAAACCTGCGGTCCTTCCTCGACGACTATCCCTCTTCGGTCTACCGCGAGGAGGCCACCGACCTGCTGGTAGGCGCCCTGGCCAATACCAACAACTACCGCGAGGCGCTGGCGCTGCTGGAAAACCTCAAAAATCCTTCCGCCAACACCCGCCGGCTGTATCCCCGCATCCTCTACGGACGCGCCACCGAGTTGATCAACGACGGCCAGATTCCCCAGGCCGAGGCCCTGCTCGACAAAGCCCTCAGGGATCCGAACAACACCTCCGTGCTGCCGCTGATCCATTTCTGGAAAGGCGAGATCGCTTATCGCAACAACCGCCTCGATGATGCCATGCAGCATTATTATGCCTACCTGAACGCCGGTGCGCCGGCGAGCGGCGAGGCGAATGCCAATACGGTCAAATACAACCTGGGCTACGCCTACTACCGCAAGGAAAATTACACCGTGGCCCAAACCTTTTTCGAGCCGCTGGTGAAAAACGTCTCCCTCAGCTCCGACCACCTTACCCAGGACGCCTACGTGCGGCTGGCCGACGTCTATTACATGAACCGCAACTACGCCCAGGCACGCAGCATGTACGACAACGTGATCCGGATGTCGTGGACCTCGGAAGATTATGCCACCTTTCAAAAAGGCATGATCGCCGGCATCAGCAATTCCACCGAGAAGATCACCCTGCTGAACAACCTGATCCGCAAGTTTCCCCAGAGCACCCTGGTGAACGACGCCAACATGGAGATCGCCAATACCTACCTGGCCGACGAGCGCTTCCGCGATGCCATCCCTTACCTGATGAACATCACGAAGGCGGGCGGCAACACCAGCCTGAAACCGCAGGCTTACCTGAAGCTGGGTATCGCTTATTACAACCTCAATGACCGCGACGGCGCCATTGCCCAATACAAGAGCCTGCTGGGCGAATACCCCAACGCTCCCGAGGCCGACGACGCCCTGGACAACCTCCGGACGATTTACGTGGAGGCCGGCCGCACGGGCGAATTTGCCGACGTGGCGCGCCAGGCCGGCAAGCCGCTGTCGGTCAGCGCCGAGGATTCGCTGACCTTCACCGCCGCGCAGCTGCAGTACGAAAACGGCAATGCCAACGCCCTGAATTCGCTGAACGACTACCTGCAACGCTTCCCCACCGGCAGCTACGCCACCAATGCCTATTATTTCCGCGGCGAAATCTACGGCACCCGCAAGGACTTCAAGAACGCCCTGGTGAACTACGCCGCCGTGGCCGAACGGGCGCCCAACACCTTTGCCGAGCGCGCCGTATTGCAGGCCGCCCGCATCAACTTCTTCGAGCTGAAGAACTACCCCGAGGCCGAAAAATACTTTGCGCAGCTGAAACAGCTGACCGCTTCGCAGGAAAACCGCCTCGAAGCCATGCGCGGCCTGCTGCGCAGCCAGTACCAGCAGCAGAAATGGGCCGCCGCCGTAGACAATGCCAAAGAACTGCTGAAGGAAAAAGGCAGCAGCTCCGACGACAAGGCCCTCGCCAACATGGCCATCGGCAAGTCGGCCCAGATCAACGGGCAGTACGACGTGGCCCTGTCCAACTTCAAGTCGGTAGTGGCGGTGAACAAGGCCGCCCTGGCCGCCGAGGCCCGCTACGAGATCGCCAACACCTGGCTGCTGACCAACAAGCTGGCCGATGCCGAAAAAGCGGCGTTCGAAGTGATCAACAAATCGGGTTCCTACGACTGGTGGGTAACGAAATCCTATATCCTGCTGGGCGATATCTATTTCAAACAAAAGGATTATTTCAATGCCAAGGCCACCTTCCAGAGCATCGTGGACAACACGCTCAACGCTGAACTGAAGGCCGAAGCCCAGTCCAAGCTCAATGCCGTCGTGGAAGAAGAAGGCAAAAAGAGCAAAGTGACGAATTAAGGGGGAATTGGTTAATTGGTTAATTGGGCATTTGGCAACGATGCTAACGATTAACCCTATGCGATCAACCCAACCCGGTAATCACAACTCAGGAACTCAGGAACATAGGAACATAGGAACTCAGGAACTCAAACTCGTAAACACGTAAACTCGTAAACTCGTGAACTCTTTAAAGCATATATCGTTTCGGAACCCCTCTCTTCTGGCAGGATTTGTATTGGTGAGCCTGGCTGCGTCGGCTCAGGATACCGCCACCATTAAGAAACGGGAAGTGAAGGTGACTTCCACCTTCAAACCCGTTTTGAAAGAAGCTGCCAAGATCAACCTCAATCCCACACCTCCCACGGCCGACACCACCCGTCCGCGGCTGCAATACCAGGTGCCCAACCAGAACCTGCAGTTCCGGCTGCAGCCCGGTTCGCTAAAGCCGCTGGCCCTGAAGGTGGATACCGGCGGGCGCTGGGACAACGAAAGCTATATCAAGGCAGGCTACGGCAGCCTGAAAACGCCCTTCCTGCAGGCCGGCCTGTCGGTGGGCGACGGCAAGACCACCGGCATGAACCTGTATGCCAAGCATATTTCCTCGCAGGGCAAACGGGCCTACCAGGATTTTTCCAACACCAACGTGGAAGCCAAGGGCTTTTTGCAGACCGGCAATATCGAGTGGAACGGCAGCCTGGGCACCGACCACGAAACCTATTACAAATACGGCTTCCAGCCCGATTCGCTCAAATTTTCCGAGGACTCGCTGAAAGTGAAATTCACCACCTGGAAAGGGCGGGTGAGCTTTCACAACATCAACCGCACCGCCTACGACATTTCCTACGCGCCGGAGGTTAAGGTGGACGTGTTCAACGACCGGCTGAAGAACTCGGAAAGCAACACTTACATCTACCTGCCTGTGCGCAAGACGGTAGGCCGGATCTTCGAGGTGGATGCCGCCGCGGAGGTGAACCTGACGCGTTTCAAGCCGAAGGACAGCAGTGCCATCAACAACAACTTTGTCGTACTGTCGCCCTCCGTGCTGTTTAAAACGCCCAATGCCTTTATCCAGGCGGGCATCAAGCCGTCGTGGAACAACGGCGCCTTCACGGTATTTCCCAACGTGCTGGCCGAATTCAGCATTCCCAACAAGCAGTTTACCGTGCAACTGGGCTGGACCGGCTGGCTGCGCAACAGTGGCTTCCAGTACACTGCCGGCCAGAACCCCTGGATCTATGCGCCCGCCACCATTAAGAATACCCGCGTCGAGGAGCGCTATATCGGCCTGAAAGGCTCGGTGGGCGACCACCTGAACTTCAGCGCCAAGGCGGCCTTCAACAAGCTGAACGACCAACCCCTGTTCCTCAACGACTCGCTGACCGGCAAATCGTTCAACGTGGTGTACGAGTCGCAGATGAAGGTGATCCACCTGGGCGGGGAAATGGGCATTACCGTAGGTGAGCGCTTTTCGCTGATCTCCAACCTGGCCGTGAACAAGTTTACCAACCTCAAAGACAACAGCAAGGCCTGGGGCCTGCTGCGCACCGAGTTCACCACCAAGGCCCGCGTGCAGGCCATGAAGGACCTGTACCTGACCGCCGACCTGTTTGCTTTCGATGGCCCCTGGTACCGCGACCGCCAGGGAGATGGCAACCGGCAGAAGGGCGCCCTGGACCTCGGCGCAGGAGCGGAGTTCAAAGTGTATAAAAACCTGAAGGTATGGGCCCAGTTCAACAACCTGCTGAACAAGGAATACCAGCGCTGGAACCAATACCCGGTTTATGGCTTCAACTTAATGGGCGGTATCGTATTTTCGTTCGCGCAAAAACATCAGTAGATTTCGGACTTTCCAACTTTGAAAATTTATTATTTGTGTTTTATCAGCTTTCCAAGTATTTGTTTCAGTACAACCAGGTGAGTATCCCGGGCATCGGCCGTTTTGAGCTGGTGCGGCAGCCGGCAAGGGCGGAGGAGCGGGGCTTTGCACCTCCCGCCTATGCCACCCGCTATGCGGCGGATGGCGGCCCGGTGGCGGTGGTGCCGGAGCACCAGCTGGTGTTCCTGGCGGGCCAGTTGCGCACCAATACCGCCTCGGCGGCCCAGCTGCTCGAGGACTTTGGCCGCCAGCTGGAAAACACACTGCGGAAGGAACCCTTTTACTGGAACGGCATTGGAAAACTGGAACTTTCTGCAAACGGCCTTCTTTTTCAGCCCGAACGGCTGGCCCCTGAGGGCTGGCAAACGGTGGAAGCCGAAAAGGCCGTTCGCGAAGCCCCGGCCCCCGCAGTTCCGGCCGAAACAAAAAACATACAGGAGCAGCCGGTGGAGATGCATACGGCCAAAAAGCAGCGGCCCTGGCTGGTGATCATTGCCTGGATCCTGGTCTTCCTGTGCGCGCTGGCCCTTGCTTTCTATTTTTACCAGAACGGTTTTTTCACTCCATCGGCCGGCAACCGGCAGCCGATACCGGCAGAAGCCCCCGGTGCTTCGTATCAAAAGCAATAGGGCGGTAGGCGGTACCTCCCGACTCCGGAACTTTGGAACTCTGGAACTTTGGAACTACTTTGCGCCCTCTATGAACGGTTACGTGCACCATACCCATTGCCCGGTTTGCGGGAACAGCGAGATCAATCCCCTGCTGACGGTAAAAGATTTTTCGGTCAGCGGAAAGGAGTTTGTCGTTTGGCAATGCGCTGCCTGCAGCCTGCGGTTTACCCAGGATGCGCCGGATGAGGCCTCCATCGGTCCCTACTATAAATCGCCCGATTATATTTCGCATACCAACACCAGCAAGGGGATGATCAACAAGGCCTACCAGGCCGTACGGAATTATACCCTGAAGCAAAAGCAGCAACTGATCGTTTCCCAAACCGGCGTGCAGACAGGGGCTATCCTGGATGTCGGCTGCGGTACGGGCGCCTTCCTGGCGGTGATGAAGAAGGGCGGCTGGAAAACCGAAGGAATTGAGCTGGACAGCGATGCCCGCCGGCTGGCCAGGGAGCTGAACGGCATTGTCGCCCGCGAGCCTTCGGTGATGGCCCAATTACCTGCAGGCTCGTTTGACGCCATCACCCTCTGGCATGTGCTCGAGCACGTACACGACCTGCATCCCTACGTGGAGCGGCTAAAGGAGTTGCTGAAGAAAGGGGGGAAAATCTTCATTGCCGTGCCCAACTACCAGTCCCTCGACGCCGGCATTTATCGTCCTTATTGGGCCGCTTATGACGTGCCCCGTCACCTGTATCATTTCTCGCCCCGTTCCGTGGAGGTGCTGCTGCAAAAGCACGGCCTGAAGCTGACCGCGAAAAAGCCCATGTGGTTCGACAGCTTTTACATCGCCCTGTTGAGCAGCAAATACCGCTTCGGCTCCACCCGCTGGATCTCCGCCCTGTTCAACGGCCTGCGCTCCAACCTCACCGCCGCCACCAATAAGGATAAGTGCAGTTCCCTGATCTATGTAGTGGAGAAGGCATAAAGAAAGCATTCAACTAAAAAAGGCCGCAGTCGAAGCTGCGGCCTTTTTTAGGAACATTCGGAAGGAAACGGGGAATTAATGCTGGAACTGGATCTCGTACAATTCCTGCCAGAGCTTTCCGGTCACATACACTTTCTTTGTTTCGGGGTTATAGGCGATGCCGTTCAATTCCAGTGCGTCGGGGTTTTTGGCTTTCACCCGGTTGACGAGGTCCGACAGGTCCATCTTGGCCACAACCTGGCCGCTGTTCGGGTCGATCTTGATGATGTAGTTGTACATCCACTGGTTGGCATAAACGTAGCCGTCGATGTACTCCAACTCGTTAATATTGATGGCGGGGCTCCCGTTTTCGGTTACTCCCTGCGTACGCAGCAACCGGAAGGTGCCGGGCTCGTAAAAATACAGGTTGCTGGTGCCGTCGGAAGCAATAATGGATTTCCCGTCATGGGTCAGGCCCCAGCCCTCGGTGTTCAAGGGAAGTTCTTTGACCTTCTTGAAATCCTTTGCCGAATACACCAGCACGGTCTTTTCTTTCCAGGTAAGCTGGTACAGCGTATCGTTCACCACCGTAAGGCCTTCACCAAATAACTTCTCCGGCAGCGATACGGATCTTTCCGGTTTGCCGGTCTTCAGGTCCAGGTGCAGCAGCTTCGACTTGCCGTAATTGCCGGTACTTTCCAGCAGCTGGCCGTTGTAAAATTCCAGGCCTTCGGTAAAGGAGGAGGTGTCGTGCGGGTAGGCGGCCGCTACCGAGTAGCTTAAAGCCGGCACCGAGGCGGAAGGGACGTTGCTGCCGGGGTCGCCGGAAGTGTCCGGTGTATGGTTATCGTTACTCGTGCAGCCTGTCATCGCCAGGAGACCGCAGGCAAGAAAAAAGATCGAAAATTTTTTCATCGCGCAAATGTAGCAGAAGTTCACCTGTTCACAAGTTCGCTTGTTCCCGAGTTGTTGTTAAGGTTTGTACACTACCCATCCGACATCATTTCCGAAACCCGTTGCCCTGCCAGCGGGGCCAGGGCCACACCCATGCCGCTCATACGGACGGCGCAGAACACTCCCGGCGCCACCTGCTGCACCAGGGGCATCTTTTCGCCCCCCATGGCCATGATGCCGCTCCAGCGGTAATCGATGGTGTAGCGGCCTGCGTGGTGGGGCAGGACCACCTGCGCCAGGTAGGCTTCCAGTTCGTTCTGAATGAGCGGGGTCAGGTGCATCTCCGTAGTTTCCTCTTCATCAAATGCCTTGTTGCGGGCGCCTCCCAGCAGCACCCGGTCGCCCAGGTTGCGGAAATAATAAAAGCCTTCGTCGGAATGGAAGGTGCCTTTCCAGGGAAGGTCCCGAATGGGCGAGGTGAGGAGCACCTGCCCGCGGGCCGGCACCACGTCCAGCCGGGGCAGCAGCTGGCGGGCAAAGGCGTTGGTGCACACCAGCAGCTGGCGGGCCTGCAGTCGGAAGGGCTGGCTGGTAGCGATCTCCAGGCTTCCGGCCCGGGGCTCGAAGGCGGTAACGGCAGTGGAGGGGAACACCTGCACGCCCATGCCCTGCACCGTCTGCAGCAGCGCCTGCAGCAGCTTGCCCGAGTGCAGCGCGCCTTCCAGCCGGTTCCGCACCAGGTGCCGGGTATGGCCAAAGCCGAAGGAGGGGAGCTCCTCGTCGATGCGCTCAAAGGTTTGGTGCGTGCCGGTGATGGCTTTCAGGGCACCATTCAGGAAGTGGATATTTTTCTCCAGGCGGGAAGCGGAAAGGCTATCGGCGGCGTCATAAAGTTCATAGCCGCCGCAGGGATCGAAATCAATACGGTCGGCTCCGAAACAGTCCCGGATCTGCTGCAATCCGCGGAAGCGCATGGCCACCAGCTCCAGCATGCGGGCGGCGCCCATCTTGCCGGCATCGTACACCAGCTCGCTTACGCTGCCGAAGCAGGCAAAGCCCGCATTGCGGGTGCTGGCGCCGGCGGGGATCACCGAGCGGTCGGCCACGGTGATCTTCCACGAAGGGTGCTTTTTCTTCAGCCAGTAAGCCGACCACAGCCCCGTAAAGCCGCTGCCGGCGATCACCACGTCCTGCGGGGCGAAAAACGTTTCCTGTTCCCAGATGCTGACCATAAGGCTGGAGGTTTTGATGGCGGAAAGGGACGGTCCATGAAATTAAGGATAAAGTTAAAATGACGGGGCAACGGAAGATGCTACCGCCTAAATTGTACTTTGCGGCCGGTAATGTTTAATTTAGGCTTAAACCTTTTTTCAACTACCGGGTCCATTGGCCGGCTACTTCCGCCACCTTTATTCACCGTCAAAAAACCTGTATGAAAAAAATACTACTGTTTTGCTCCGTCCTGTTGATCGGTTCCGCCTCCCTGCAGGCACAGGGTTTCAAGAGCATTTTTAAAGAAGCCACGAAAAAAGATTCCAACGTTCAGTCCACGGTCGGTAAGATCTTTGGTGCCGGCAGTGGCAAGGGCCTTGGCCTGAGCAACGAAGACATCGTCAACGGCCTGAAGGAAGCCCTGTCGGTAGGCGCCGAAAGAGGGGCGAATAAGCTGTCCGCCGCCGACGGCTTTTTCAAGGATGCCGTCCTGAAAATCCTGATGCCTCCCGAGGCCCTGAAGGCCGAGAAGACCCTGCGCAACCTGGGCATGGGCAAGCTGGTGGACAACGCCATTCTTTCCATGAACCGTGCGGCCGAAGACGCCGCCAAAAGCGCCGCCCCCATCTTTGTTACCGCCGTCAAACAAATGACCTTCCAGGACGCCCTGGGCATTTTGAAAGGCGGCGACTTTGCCGCCACCAACTACCTGAAAGGAAAAACCAGCAGCCCGCTGACCGAAGCCTTCCGCCCCGTCATCGAAAGCTCGCTGCAGAAGGTGAATGCCACCAAGTACTGGAACGACGTCTTTACCGCCTACAACAAGTTCAGCATCAATAAGGTCAATCCCGACCTGTCGGGTTATGTGACCGAGAAGGCCATGGCGGGCATTTTCTACCAGCTGGGTCTCGAAGAACAAAAGATCCGCAAAGACCCCGTTGCCCGTACGACGGACCTCTTAAAGAAAGTTTTCGGTAACCTGTAAGTTCCTGAGTTCCTGAGTTCCTGAGTTCCAGACATAAAAAAGACCGCGGGGAAACCGCGGTCTTTTTTATGTCTGGAAGTGATTATAAGTGGATCGCTTCGCCGTAAGCCACCTCGATGGCATCCTTGATGCTTTCGCTGATGGTGGGGTGCGGGTGAATGCTGTTCAGCACTTCGTGGTAGGTGGTTTCCAGCTTGCGGGATACCACGGTTTCGGCGATCAGTTCGGTTACGTTGTAGCCGATCATGTGGGTGCCGAGCCATTCGCCGTATTTGGCGTCGAAGATCACTTTCACAAAGCCTTCCTGGTGGCCGGCAGCGGTAGCTTTACCGGAGGCGCTCAGGGGGAACTTGCCTACTTTGATCTCGTAGCCGGCATCTTTTGCCTGCTTTTCGGTCAGGCCTACGGAAGCTACTTCGGGAGTGCAATAGGTACAGCCCGGAACGTTGTTGTAGTCCAGGGGTTCGGGTTTGTGGTTGAATTTCTTCTCGTTGTAGGCGATGTTTTCCACGCAGATGATGGCTTCTTTGGAAGCCACGTGGGCCAGGGCCTGGCCGGGAACGCAGTCGCCGATGGCGTAGATGCCCGGAACGGAGGTCTGGTAGTATTTTTCAACCGAGATGCGGCCTTTGTCGGTTTTCACGCCTACGGTTTCGAGGCCCAGGTTTTCGATGTTGGCCTGTACGCCGATGGCGCTCAGCAGCACATCCGCTTCCAGGGTCACTTCGCCGTTAGCGGTCTTCACGGTGGCTTTCACGCCGTTGCCGGAAGTATCCACTTTGGTCACCTCGCTGTTGGTCATGATGTCGATGCCTTGCTTCTTGAAGTTCTTTTCCAGTTCTTTGGAGATGTCTTCATCTTCCACCGGAACGATGCGGGGCAGGAACTCCACGATGGTCACCTTGGTGCCCATGCTGTTGTAGAAGTAGCCGAATTCCACGCCGATGGCGCCGCTACCCACAACGATCATGCTTTTGGGCTGCTGGGGCAGTACCATGGCTTCGCGGTAGCCCACGATCTTTTTACCGTCGATGGGCATGGCGGGCAGCTGGCGGCTGCGGGCGCCGGTGGCCAGGATGATGTGTTTGGCCTCTACGGTTTGTTTGCCGCCATCGGCTGCGGTCACTTCGATCTTGCCCTTGGCAACCAGTTTGCCAAAGCCGTTGATCACGTCGATCTTGTTTTTGCGCATCAGGAAGGCAATACCCTTGCTCATTTTATCGGCAACGCCGCGGCTGCGCTTGATCACCGCTCCAAAGTTGTGCTGTCCGGTAGCTTCAATGCCAAATTCCTGGGCGTGCTTGATGTACTCGTACACCTGAGCACTCTTCAATAAAGCTTTTGTGGGAATACAACCCCAGTTCAGACAAATGCCGCCCAAACTTTCTTTTTCAATTACAGCCGTTTTAAAACCAAGCTGCGCGGCGCGGATAGCAGCTACATAACCGCCGGGGCCACTGCCAATAACAACTACATCGTAAGCCATGATGATGATTTAATTTAAATTTAGTCGATTAGGTCCCACAAGGGAAGGGTCAAGTGGGTCGACCGGGTCAAAAACGTCAAATGGGTCAAAAGGGGCATTACCATTAATGACCGCTTTGACCCATTTGACCCTCTGGACGCCGATGACGCATTTGACAATTCTGACTCATGAAACCTGAATTTTATTGCGGAGCGAAGCTAATCTAAAATGCAGAAAATGCAAAAGCCTTCCTGTTTAAAAGAATGCATGGCAACGGATTATATGTGTAAAACTCTGCCGTTGTGGGGCTCGTTTTTGGCTTGTGGCACTGCTTCTGCAGGGAAATCAATTGTTTTATAATGTAAAAAGGAGGGAATAATGGATGCCTATCAACCGGTAAGCGAGGAATTCCGCGGGGAGCTGGAGGTGCTGGCGGCGCTCAAAAAGCACTGCCGCCTGAAGTTCCGGGCCGATAACGGGGCGGTGGTAACCCTGGACACCACCATTTTAAATGTTTATGCCGATGAGGACGGCGTCTACCTCAAGACCGGCAGCGGCCTGGAACTCCGCCTGGACCGGTTAGTGGAGGTGGTCGGCTAAGCAAAAAAAAGAGGGGAGGATGGTGAAGGAATCTCTCTTTTTTTCCTAGCTTGCCCACCGGGGCACTTTTGCTCGTTTTCCACTTTTTTTCGGTTAGTTGAAAAAAATATCCTCATTCTCTCCTCACTTTCGGAAATTTTCTCTACTTTTGCCGTCCAAAATTTTTCCAAGTCATGGCACGAGTATGTCAGGTTACCGGTAAGACGCCGATTGGTGGAAATTATGTTTCGCACTCGAACATTAAGACCAAGCGCCGTTATCTGCCGAATTTACAAACCAAACGTTTTTTCCTCGCAGAAGAAAATAAGTGGATCACTTTAAAACTGTCTGCAGATGGAATTCGCACGATTAATAAAAAAGGATTGTTTAACGTTGTAAAGGAGCTCCGCGCTGCTGGTCAACACATCTAAAAATAGTTAACAATGGCAAAGAAAGGAAACCGTGTACAGGTGATTTTAGAGTGTACTGAGCAGAAGAACACCAGTGTTCCCGGCACCAGTCGCTATATCTCCGAAAAAAACAAAAAGAACAATCCGGAAAGATTGGAACTGAAGAAGTACAATCCGAACCTGAAAAAAGTGACTGTTCACAAAGAAATTAAATAGTTTGTGGTTTGTAGTTTGTGGTTTATTTAGTGGTAAATCGCAGGCGCTCGACCCCGTAATCTTATAAACGCATAATCATGGCAAAAGCAGCAAAAACCGCGATTAAAACCAAAGACCAGAAAGCAGCCGCTGAAGCTAAAAACTGGAGCAAAGTGATCAAAGCTGTACGTAGCCCCAAGACAGGTGCTTACACCTTCAAGGAAGCTATCGTACACAAGGATAAAGTGAAAGATTTCTTAGCACAGAAATAAACAAAGGGTTAGTAATTTTTCCGGAAGCTGTCTCATTGAGGCAGCTTTTGTAGTTTGTGCCTGTACCAGCCCACGGGGCCGCCGTTGAAACTTGGCCCATTTACCCGTTTTTCTATTTTAATCCTTACCTTGGCACACCTGAACGGGGACAAAACCCCCTAAACCATTATGAGCCTGCTGACCCCTTCAATTATGTTGATCATTTTTTCAATGATGGCGTTTGTCTCCCTCATTGTCATGATAATTGCTCTGGTAGATCTGCTGCGGAGCGACTTCAAGGGACGGTACGACAAACTCATCTGGGTTTTATTGATCCTGTTCCTGCCGTTCCTGCTGGGGCCGATCCTGTATTATTTTATCGGGCGGAACCAGAAAAGGGCCCCGCAGGAAGGGTTGTTGTAATTGTACATTGTATATCGTAAATCGAAAATAGTTATGGGATTTTTTGATAAGCTGTTTGGTAAGAAAGAAAAACAAAGCCTGGACGAAGGACTGCAGAAGACGAAGGAAAACTTCTTTTCCAAGGTATCGAAAGCCATTGCCGGGAAAAGCACCGTAGACGAAGAAGTGCTGGACAACCTCGAAGACGCCCTGGTCAGCGCCGATGTGGGCATCGACACCACCGTCCAGATCATCGAACGCATCGAAGCCCGCGTAGCCCGCGATAAATACCTCAATACCAGCGAACTCAACCGCATTCTCCAGGACGAGATCGAAACCACCCTGGTCGACGCTCCCTCCGCCAACTCCTACGACTTCCATTCCGACCTGCCCACCAAGCCCTACGTGATCCTGGTGGTCGGCGTTAACGGCGTGGGCAAGACCACCACCATCGGCAAGCTGGCGCATAACTTCAAAAAAGCCGGCAAATCGGTGCTGCTGGGCGCCTCCGATACCTTCCGGGCCGCGGCCGTAGACCAACTGACCATCTGGAGCGACCGTGTAGGCGTGCCCATCGTCAAACAGCCCATGGGCTCCGACCCCGCAGCCGTGGCCTTCGATACGGTACAAAGCGCCGTTTCCCGCGATACCGACGTAGTACTGATCGATACCGCCGGCCGCCTGCACAACAAGCTGCACCTGATGGAGGAGCTGAGCAAGATCCGCCGCGTCATCCAGAAAGTTATTCCCGACGCCCCCCACGAAGTGCTGCTGGTGCTCGACGGCTCCACCGGCCAGAACGCCCTGGAGCAGGCCAAGCATTTTACCGCTGCCACCGAAGTGTCGGCCCTGGCCATTACCAAGCTCGACGGTACCGCCAAGGGCGGCGTGGTACTGGCCATTGCCAACCAGTTCAAGATCCCGGTGAAATTCATCGGCGTAGGGGAGAAGGTGGACGACCTGCTGGTGTTTGACAAGCACGAGTTCGTGGACAGCCTGTTCAACCTGGAACGCAACAAAGATTAAACGTTTCTGCCACCCGTCCCCACATATACCGAAGCCGAACTCATCGAGGCCCTGCTCCGGCGGAGCGAGCAGGCCTATGCCTATTTGTACGACCATTATTCCCAGGCCCTGCTGGGCGTTATCTTCCAGGTGCTGCCCGTGCAGGAAACGGCCGAAGACGTGCTCCAGGAGGTGTTTGTCAAGATCTGGCAGCAAATCCGCTCGTAC
The DNA here is from genome assembly GCF_037132455.1 of Huijunlia imazamoxiresistens. Classification (NCBI taxonomy): domain Bacteria; kingdom Pseudomonadati; phylum Bacteroidota; class Chitinophagia; order Chitinophagales; family Chitinophagaceae; genus Huijunlia; species Huijunlia imazamoxiresistens. The sequence continues at coordinate 49,731 of NZ_JBBBEI010000018.1, forward strand.
GACCCCGCCAAGGGGCGCCTGTACACCTGGATGCTCAACATCGCCCGCAACAGCGCCATCGACCGCACCCGCTCCAAAGATTTTGCCCGCCAGGGAAAAACTACGGAGCTTACCGACAACGTATATAACGGCGGGGAAGGCGTGGAAGGCAGGGTGGCCGACGTGGGCCTGAAAAAAACACTGGAGCGCCTGCCGGCCGACAGCCGCCGCCTGCTGGAGCTGGCTTATTTCCAGGGCTATACCCAGGACGAGATTTCCAAAATGCTGCAGCTGCCCCTGGGCACGGTAAAGACCCGCATCCGGTCGGTACTGCTGCAATTGCGAAAAGTTATTGAAAAATAAATGGACCTGAGCTGTATCATATCATCCGGCGACCTCGAACTCTATGTTCTGGGACTGCTGCCCGAAGACGAAGCGGAAAAGGTCGGGCAACTGGCAGCGCTGTTCCCCCAAATCCGGGAGGAGATCGACCGGATCACCGATGCGTTGGCCGGGGCGGCGGCTGCAGCGGCACCCACCCCTTCCCCCGGGTTGAAAGCAGCGGTGCTGGGCCGCCTGTCCGAACTGGAGCAGGAGGAAGGCCATGTGCCTGCCCGGGTGGTGCCCATGGTAGAGGAGCCGGCCACCCCGGCTCCCATTATCCCGCTGCCTACCAAGCGGAAGGGGCCAAATTACTGGCTGGCGGCCTGCATCCTCGCCCTGGTCCTGTGCACCGGCTTCATCATTAACCTGCTGCTGGTCAACAACCAGTCCGAGATCCGGCTGGCGCTGCAGCAACAGCAAATGGACAGCATGAAAGCCCGCCAGGCTTCCGGTCGCGAGCAATTGCTGGCCTACCGCCGTACGGTGGACATGATGCACAGCCCCGACTACAGCAAGGTCCGCCTGACCCAGGTGCCCGGCATGCCCACCGCCGAGGCCCAGGTGTTCTGGAACAAAAAGACCGGGGACGTCTACCTCTCCGACCTCTCGCTGCCCGGCGCCCCCCCGGATAAGCAATACCAGCTCTGGGCCATCGTGGACGGCCAGCCCGTAGATGCCGGCATGCTGCAGGGCGAAAAAGGCGTGGCCCACAAAATGAAGTCCTTCCCCAAAGCCGAAATGTTCGCCATCACCCTCGAACGCAAAGGCGGCAGCCAAACTCCGGAGGGGAAGATGTATGTGGCGGGAAAAGTCTGATGAGTTTACGGGTTTACAAGTTTACGAGTTCCTTCCTAAGTTCCTGAGTTCCTGGGTTATTTGCTTATCCGTTTATACGTTCGGTTTCCAGTTACAAGATTTTAGTTTTTCGTACCGGAGTTACGCCCCTAATACCCAATGAACCAATGAACGAATCCCATCTCCGCAGGAGGTTTTTCTTTCGTTTAACGAGTAATCCCAAATGTTTTGGCGACCTTTGCGCCTCATAAAAATTCCGGTAGCGGGTCATGAAAGCAAAAACTCTCAAAAAAGATAAGGTCAATATCATTACGCTGGGCTGCAGCAAGAACATGGTGGACAGCGAAGTGCTGAGCGGTCAGCTGCTCGCCAATGAGATTGACGTCGTGCACGAAAGCAAAAAACGTGACCATAACATTGTGATCGTCAACACCTGCGGCTTTATCGACAAAGCCAAGGAAGAGTCGGTAAATACCATCCTGGACCAAGTGGCCCTGAAGCAGAAAGGCCGCCTCGACAAGGTGTACGTGACCGGCTGCCTCAGCCAACGCTACCGCGAAGACCTGGAGCAGAGCATCCCCGAAGTGGACGCCTGGTTCGGCACTATGGAGCTGCCCCTGATCCTGAAACGTTTTGAAGCCGACTACAAAAGCGAACTGCTGGGCGAGCGCCTGCTGGCCACCCCGCAACACTACGCCTACCTCAAAATAGCCGAAGGCTGCAACCGCACCTGCTCGTTCTGCGCCATTCCCCTGATGCGCGGCGGCCACGTGAGCCGCTCCATCGAAGAGCTGGTGAAGGAAGCCGAAAGCCTTGCCCGCCGGGGCGTGAAAGAGATCATGCTGATCGCCCAGGAACTGACCTATTACGGCCTGGACCTGTACAAGAAACGGGCGCTGTCCGACCTGCTGAAGCGCCTGAGCGACGTGCCGGGCATCGAATGGATCCGCCTGCACTACGCCTACCCCCACAAGTTCCCGATGGACGTGCTGGAGGTAATGCGGGAACGCGACAATATCTGTAACTACCTCGACATGCCCCTGCAGCATGCCGCCGACAATATGCTCAAGGCCATGAAGCGCCAGATCACCCGCGCCGAAATGGAAGACCTGGTACAAAGGGTCCGGGAAACCGTCCCGGGCATCTGCCTGCGCACCACCCTGATAACCGGCTTCCCCGGCGAAACCCTCGATGACGTGGAAGAGATGAAAGGCTTCCTGGAGCGCCAGCGCTTCGACCGCGTGGGCATCTTTACCTACTCGCACGAGGAAGGCACTTCGGCGCACGACCTGGTGGACGATGTGCCGGCCGATGAAAAACAGCGCCGCGCCGAGGACATCATGGCCGTGCAGCAGGAAATCTCTTTGGAAAAGAACCAGGAGAAAGTGGGACAGACCTTTAAGGTGCTGGTCGATAAAAAGGAAGCCGGCCGCTACCTGGGCCGTACCGAGTTCGACAGCGTGGAGGTGGACAACGAAGTGATCATCCAGACGGATAAAAAGCTCCAGCCCGGTAATTTCTATTCGGTGAAAATTACCCGGGCCTACGATTACGACCTGGAGGGAGAGCTGGTCTAAGCCTCCTTTCTGCGGGCCGTTCGCCCCTCCTCAGCTATCCCTAAACGGGAGGCCTGGGGAGGGGCTTTTTTTTGTACATTTATAAGCGCCTATTCTCCGAGCCTATTCACCCTTAAAACCAATCGATTATGTCCTCGGCAACTCCTTCCCCCAAAAATGAAAAACAGGTGCTCTCCAGCGACCAGATCCACTTCCTCAGCAAAGGCGAACAGGAAAAGTACGAAGAGCTGGTGCAGAGCCCTTCCCTCCTGGAAAAAGAAAAGAACAAATGGAAGGCCGCCTTCGAGGAAATGGAGGACATATATAACAATACCCCCTGTGGCTACCATTCCCTCGACGAGGACGGTGTTTACCTGAAAGTCAACCAGACCGAGCTGGACTGGCTGGGCTATACCCGCGAAGAGCTGATCCGCAAAAAACGCTTTTCCGAGCTGCTCACCGAAAGCTCGCTGCTGATCTTTGTACGGGTCTTTCCCCGCTTCCGCGAAACCGGCGCCGTCCAGAACATCGAGTTCGACATGGTGCGCAAGGACGGCACCATCCTGCCGGTACTGCTGAATTCCACGGCACTCTATGACGACCAGGGCAATTTTAAGATGAGCCGCACGGTGATCCTGAACAATTCGGAACGGAAAACCATGGAAAAAGAATTGCTGCGCATCAACCGCTCGCTGCTGGAAACGCGGCAGCAACTGGAAGAAAAAGCCCGGTCCCTGGAAGAACTCAGCCTGGAGCTCCACGAGTTGAACGAGCAGAAAGACATCCTCTTTTATATGGCCTCCGACGACCTGCGGGATCCCCTGATGAAGGTCTTCGACCTGGCCGAACAGCTGTTGAGCGATAAGGGCGTGGATCGCTACCACCCCATCTTCCGGAAGATCCAGGAAGAAACGACCCGCGCCAAACGGCTGATCCGCAACGTGCTGGTGCAGCAGCGCCTGGCAACAGGAGACAGCGACATCAAAAAGTCACGGGTCAATTTATCCGGCCTGCTGGTAGGGCTGGGCAATTTGCTGGAAGAGCAGGCCCAGCGCCTGCGGGTGAAACTCATCTGCGAAGTGTTCGACAAGGTTTACTACAAGACCGACGAGGACTACCTGGCCCAGGTGGTGGACAACCTGCTGTCGTACGCCCTCACCCAGTCGCCTCCCGACAAGGAGATCTACCTGCGCCTGGTCAAGCAGCAGGACGGCATCCATATCGAGATCGAAGATGAGGGGCCGGGCTACAAAAAAGAAGAATTGCCCGCCCTCTTTGAAAAGAACCGCTATATTTCCGGTTCCCCTTCCGGCAGGGAAGCCCTGTCGGGCATGGAGCTGTCGCTGGCAAAAAACCTGGCCGAGAAAATGAACTGGCGGCTGAGCGTTTCCTCCGAGGCGGGAATAGGCACCAAATTTACCCTGGTCCTTCCTTACCGGGACATGTACCAGGCATATTCCTAGGTGCCGGACAACTAAAAGGAACAACAGAAAGGATTAAAGAATGAACAGCAACGAACCGACCGCATTTACCGATGCCACCCTGAGCGAAGTGGATGCTGCCCTGCAGCAGTCCTGGGAGGCTTTTGAAGTATACCGCAAGAAAGACCTGAAGGCAAGGGCGCAGTTTTTACGGACCATTGCCGAAGAAATGAAGGCGCAGACCGACGACCTGATCCGCACGGCCCGGGCCGAGACCCACCTGGGCGAGGCCCGCCTGCTGGTGGAATGGAACCGGACCCTGTTCCAGCTGACCTCCTATGCCGCTGCCTGCGAGCAGGGCGCCTGGCTCGATATCCGCATCGATACCGCCGATTCACAGCGCAACCCGCCGAAGCCCGACCTCCGCAAAATGCTGGTACCCCTGGGGCCGGTAGTGGTCTTTGGGGCTTCGAATTTTCCCTTTGCCTATTCCACGGCCGGCGGCGACACCGCCTGCGCCCTGGCAGCGGGTTGTCCCGTCATCATCAAGGCGCATGCCGCCCATGCCGGCACCTCCCAAAAGGTGGCCGAAGCCGTACAGCGGGCCGCCAAAAGCTGCGGCCTGCCCGAAGGCATTTTCCTGCACCTTCATGGCGCTTCCTTCGAGGTGGGCAAGGCCCTGGTGGAGCACCCCCTTACCCGGGCCATTGCCTTTACCGGCTCCTTCGAAGGGGGCAAGGCCCTGTTCGACCTGGCCGGCAAGCGCCCCCTGCCCATCCCTGTCTTTGCCGAAATGGGCAGCGTCAACCCGGTATTCCTGCTGCCCCAAAAACTGCAGGCCGAGGTGGACGGCATTGCCACGATGTACTTTAATTCCATCACCCAAAGCGTCGGGCAGTTCTGTACCAATCCCGGCCTCATTGCCGGCATCGACAGCCCGGCCCTCGATACGTTCATCGACCTGCTGGGTGCGAAAATAAAAGGAGAAAAGCCCCAGGCCATGCTCCACCGGGGCATTGCCCAGCACTTTCGGAAAAACCGGGCGGAGGCCCTGGCCCAGCCCGGCGTGGAGCTGGCCGGCGAGACGGCCTTTCCTGCCCTGGAAAATGAAAGCATTCCAACTATTGCCACGGTGGCCGGCGCCCTCTTTTTGGAAAATCCCCAACTGCACAAAGAAGTGTTCGGTCCCTATTCGCTGGTCATCCGTTGTGCCGACCGCCAGGAACTGTTGCAGGTGGCCCGGCGCCTGGAAGGGCAGCTGACGGCCTCCCTGCTGGCGAGCGATGAAGAGGTGGAACAGTACGGCCCGCTGGTAGCGGCGTTGCAGGAGCTCTGCGGCCGCCTGGTCTTCAACGGCGTGCCTACCGGCGTGGAAGTGGCCCTGTCCATGCACCATGGCGGCCCTTTCCCGGCCACCACCGACAGCCGGTTTACCGCCGTGGGCCCCGACGGCATCAAACGCTTTGCCCGCCCGCTTTGCTACCAGGGCTGGCCCAGCCATTTGTTGCCCTGCGAGCTGCGGGACGAGAACCCGCTCGGCCTTTGGCGGACGGTCAACAACGAATTGACAAAGGAAGGTTTGTAGTTTGTGGTTATCGTGACCGTAAAGGAGTACCTGGGCTTAGAGAGATGCCGGTATGAAAATCTTAACAACCTTTTACGCCCAACTACAAACGACAAAGCGCAAACTACAAACCTCAAATCCCTACATTTACCCCATGCTGTTCGAGGCGACTTATCTACCTTACCACCAGACGAATAAATTTTCCCCGCTTGTACTGGATTACCTGGCGCTATCGCCGGCAGTAAAGCCTTTTTATACGCATCCGCCCACACCCGATGGCCTGCGCCGGGCGGTGGAGGCGAAAGCCCAACATAAGATCGACCGGGAGCTCCTGGTGAACGCACTGCTGCAGCAGTATGCAGGCGTGGGTGCCGGGGAAGAAGTGCTGGAGAATATCCGTGCGCTGGCATCGGAAAAGACCTTTACCGTGACCACCGCCCACCAGCCGAATATCTTTACCGGTCCGCTTTACTTTATTTACAAGATCCTGCATGCCATCAAGCTGGCGGCCTGCCTGCACGAGCAATTGCCGGCCTACCGCTTCGTGCCCGTTTATTACATGGGTTCGGAGGACGCCGACTTTGCCGAGCTCAATCATACCTATGTCAACGGCCACCGCATTGAATGGCAGAAGGAGCAAAGCGGCGCGGTGGGAAGGATGCGGTGTGATAAAAACCTTACCCGGCTGATCTGTGAGCTGGAAGGCCAGTTGTCGATAGAGGCCTATGGCGCCGAAGTGATCGCCCTGCTGAAGCGGTGTTATACCGAAGGAAAGACCGTGCAGGAAGCCACCTTCGAGCTGGTGAACGAACTTTATGGCAAGTACGGCCTCGTGGTGCTGATCCCCGACAATGCCGACCTGAAACGGCGGATGATCCCCATTTTCGAAGACGACCTGTTCGGCCATACGCCTTCCGCCATCGTGCGGAAAACTTCCGAAGCCCTGGAGCAACAATACAACGCCCAGGCCCATCCCCGCGACATCAACCTGTTTTACCTGAAAGACAATCTCCGGGAACGCATCCTCCGCGAAGAAGGCGGGTTCCTGGTGAACAATACGGATATCCGCTTTACCGAAGCGGAAATGAAGGCGGAGCTGCAGCAGCATCCCGACCGCTTCAGTCCCAACGTGATCCTGAGGGGCCTGTTCCAGGAGACGCTGTTGCCCAACGTGGCTTTTATCGGCGGCGGGGGCGAGCTGGCCTACTGGCTGCAGCTCAAGGACCTGTTTGTCCATTACGGCGTTCCCTTCCCGGTGCTGGTGCTGCGCAACTCGTTTATGGTCATTGAGCTGAAGTGGCAGTTGCTGATCGATAAGTTGCAGCTTTCCGATGACGACCTGTTCCTGGCGGAGCTGACGCTGCAGGACGTGCTGATGGAGCGGCAGGGCAAGCGGCCGAAGCTGAACGGCGAATGGGACAAGGTGGAGGAACTCTATAAAAGCCTGCTGCAGATCGCTACGGCGGTGGATACCACCCTGCAGCAACATATCAGTTCGCTGAAGGCAAAGACCCTGAAGCAACTTACGAACCTGGAAAAGAAGCTGCTGCGGGCCGAGCGTAAGAAGGGAGCGGCGGAATTCAACCAGGTGGCGAAGATCCGGCAGGAGCTGTTTCCCCGGAACGGCCTGCAGGAGCGGGCGGAGAATTTCAGCTCGTTCTATGCCCGCCACGGCCGCGACTTTTTCGACGCCCTGTACGACGCCTCTCTTTGCCTGGAGCAGGAATTCACCATCCTGCGTACCCGTGATAAGGGAGCGATTTCCGAGTAATAATCCTGCTTGAACAGAAAGAAAATTTCTGCTTAAGGGTTCGGAACTTTTTAAAAGTTCCGAACCCTTTGCTTTTTATAGTTTCCACGTCAGCTTTACCTTGAATAATGTACTTTCCCCATTGTCGTTGTCGGCAGCCAAATGTACCAGGAGACTGGTTTTGGTAACTTCTTCTACGGCAATCGATTCAATTTTCTGCAATCCCATTTTACCGATCACCGGAGAAAGGTTGACCAGGGCATCCGGCTGGATTTTATCGCCGGAAAGTTTTTTGGAAATATGGCGGATGGCTCCCAGGTAACTGTCGCCAATGGTACCGTCTGAAGTGGCGTTCGGAGTATCTTCGGAGGAAGCGGTAAATAAAAGCAGGTCCTTTTCTGCTACATAATCGAGCCCGGAAATCCCCAATACTCCTTTCGTTTGGGGCAGGTCAATGGCGACCACCTGCGGGGTGCCTGTTATGCCGTTTTCTTTGCTGAAGTCCGTGACGATGAAATAATTCCGGCGGTGGGTGTTGTTGGCCCGGTTGCTGAACACCAGGCGATTGTTGATGATGGCCGATCCTTCCAGGTTGGTTTCTTCCACACCGGCGACCTTGAAGAAGGAGGAGGAAACTACAGCAGCAGGCTGCTGTTTTCCTGTTGCCTGCAATTCCAGGAAAACGAATTTATTGCGGTTCGTATCCGAAAACGAGCTGAATAAGGCAAGAAAGCTTTTCGTACCCGTGGAAATAACCGTGGCGGATTCGATATCGGCTTTAGTGGCTTTGTCGATCCTTTTCTCTTTGGAGGGAAAGAGCCCCAGGCTGTCGACGGGGCGATGGTGGCGGTTGAGCACCAGCAGGTAAGGCGCATCATCGCCCATCACATACAGGCGGTTGTTGCTATACTCCAGGGCTGAGGCCGAAGGGTAGTGGGGGAGATGGGTAGTTTTGATGAGTTCCAGTTCCTGGCCCCAAACGTTTTTCGCCGGGAAAAGAGCCGGCAATAATACAAATACGATCAGGCGACACCATACCATGTGCTTCGATTTTCCTTCTTGGGTGCAATGATTTTGCCAGTTGTGGCAAATGAAAAAGCCTTTCCCGTGTTGGGAAAGGCTTTTTCATTTGCCATTTTATTGTTTAGGCGAAAGTGGTGGGATAGCCTTCTTGTTTGAGGTGTTCCACTTTTTGCAGCACTTCCGTTTCCAGTTGTTTGATGTAGTCTTCCATCTTTTTTCCCAGGGCTTCGTCGGAGGCGCCGAGGATGCGGGCCGCCAGGATGCCGGCGTTCTTGGCCGCATTCAGGGCCACGGTGGCTACCGGGATGCCGTTGGGCATTTGCAGGATGGAGAGGATCGAGTCCCAGCCGTCGATGGAGTTGGAGCTTTTCACCGGCACGCCAATGACCGGCAGGGGCGTGATGGCCGCTACCATGCCGGGTAGGTGGGCGGCGCCGCCGGCGCCGGCGATGATCACTTTCAGGCCCCGCTGCTTCGCGGTTTCCGCATACTGCATCATGCGGTGGGGCGTACGGTGCGCCGACACAACGGTCAGTTCGTAGGCCACCCCAAAGAATTTCAGAATATCTGCCGCGGCCTTCATTACGGGAAGATCGCTGTCGCTGCCCATGATAATGCCCACTAAGGGAGTTTGTGCTTGTTGTTCCATTTCTACGGTCTGTTTTGAACTGCAAGGATAAACCTATTTCACTAAATCTCCTTTCAGGCGCAGCAACTCGGTTTCGGCCACTTTGATATTGTAGCGGGCATTGATGCGGACGGTTTCGGAGTTGCCGAGGCTTTGTTCGGCCTCCCGCATTTCAATAAAGGTGGTTACTCCCTGGCGGTAGCGCTCCCGCACGATATGGAGGTTTTCACGGGCCAGGTCGATGGTGGAATCGGCCAGGGCCATGATCTCTTTCTGGGCCGTATAGTCTTTGAAGGTGTTCAGGATATTGGTATTGACTTCCTGTTGCTGGTTTTCGTAATTCAGCCGCTGGAACCGCACGGCCAGCTCCGACTGGCGGATGTTGCGGCGTACGTTGTAGTTGTTGAAAATGGGAATGGAGGCGGTCAGGCCGTAGTTAAAGCCGCGGTTCAGTGTGCTCAGTGCCTGGGCCGGGTTGATCACCGTGCTGTTGTTCAGCTGGCTGAAATTATAGGCACCCGTCACCGCCACGGTGGGGTAGCGGGCCGCCTTGGCCTCTTTTACCCCCAGCTGGGCAACGTCGATATTTTTTTCGGCCAGCAGGATGGCCGGGCTGGAGCCTTCCAGGCCCTGGATCATGTCGCCCAGCGCCAGGTTCATTTGTACCGGGATGGTGTCGCTGACCTTGTAGTTCAGGGTCTGCGGCACGTTCATCAGCCGGTTCAGGCTTTGCTTGCGCTGGTCGATGAGGGCCAGCTGGTTTACCTGTTCGGCCCTGCGGGCATTGAAGTCGATCCGGGCCTGCAGGATATCAGGCTTGATGCCCGCGCCTACTTCGAATTTGTACTCCGCCAGCTTCAGCCGCTCCTGGCTCAGCGCCATCTGTTCCTCGATGTTGCGGAGCTGCTGCTTCTGCCGCACGATATCGTAATACGTGGTGATGACTTCGGCCATGGTGTTCACCACCTGGTTTTTAACCGTCAGCGAACCGAGTTCCAGGTATTTTCCCAGCTGGTCGCGCAACACAAACATCCGGAAGCCGTCGAACACCACCCAGTTCATGGCCAGGGAGGAGTTGAGGTTGTTGGAGCGAATGCCGCTGCCGGTGCGCTTGCGGCCGTCGGCCAGCGTCGCGTTCTGCGAGTTGTTGTTGGCCAGCAGGGTGGCGGAAGCATTCAGCGTCGGCAAAAAGGCCGAGTTGCGGTATTCATAGTTGATCGCCGCCACCATCGAGTCGTTCTGCGACAGGCGGATGTCGTAATTGTTTTGCAAAGCCGTGGCTACCGCCAGTTCCAGGGTGACGCTATCCTGCTGCGCCTGCAAAGGCAGCTGGAACAAAAAGGCGGCAGCTATTAAAAAGATACGCTTCATTCGATTATTCTGTTTAGATATGGGCCGGTGCTTTTTGTTCAGCATGTCCGGTGATCGTTTCTAAATTATCCAGTTCACTTACTTTTTTGGCCGAGGACAGGAAGGAGTACATGGCCGGGATGACAAACAGGGTCAGGATCAGCGAGAAGATGATCCCGCCGACGATAACGATCCCCAGCGGGATGCGGCTGGTGGCGGCGGCGCCCAAAGACAGGGCCAGCGGCAGGGCCCCCAGCGCCATAGCCAGGCTGGTCATCAGGATCGGCCGCAACCGCATGGTGGCCGCGTAAATGGCGGCATCGGCCTTCTTCATGCCCTTCAGGCGGTTCTGGTTGGCAAACTCCACGATCAGGATCCCGTTCTTGGTTACCAGGCCGATCAGCATGATCATGCCGATCTGCGAAAAGATGTTCAGCGTATGGCCGAACGCCCAGAGCGAGAGCACGGCGCCGGCGATGGCCAGCGGTACCGTAAACATAATGATCAGCGGGTCGATAAAGCTTTCGAACTGGGCCGCAAGGATCAGGAAGATCAGGGCCAGCGCCAGCAAAAAGGCAAAGGAGGTATTGCTCGAGCTTTCGGCATAGTCGCGGCTGCTGCCGGTCAGCGAGGTGGCAAAGGTTTCGTCCAGCAGGTTGCCGGCAATGCTTTCCATGGCTTTGATGCCGTCGCCGATGGTTTTGCCCGGTGCCAGCGAGGCCGACACCGTAGCCGATTTATACCGGTTGAAGTGGTAGATGGTGGAAGGCGTGGTCGCCTCCTCGATGGTCACCAGGTTGTCGAGGCTGATCATGTTGCCGGCGGCATTGCGCACGTACAGGGTCTTGAGGTCGGTAGGATCGTCGCGGTCCGAGCGGGCCACCTGCCCGATCACCTGGTATTGTTTGCCTTCCTTGGTAAAATAGCCCAGGCGGCGGTTGCTCAGGGCCAGTTGGAGGGTTTCGGAAATATCCCCCACGCTCACGCCCAGCTCGCTGGCCTTCATCCGGTCCACGTTGATGCGCAGCTCGGGCTTGTTGAATTTCAGGTCGGCGTCCACGCTGGCAAATACCGGGTTGTCGCCTGCCGCTTCCAAAAAGTTCGGCAGCGCCTCGGCCAGCTTGCTGAAGTCGTTGTTCTGGATCACGAACTGCACGGGCAGGCCGCCGCGGCGGTTTACCGAGATGGTTTGTTCCTCGATGGCAAAGGCCCGTCCCTCGTTGAAGCGCGGCAGGTTGCGGTTGATCATCGAAACGATGTCTGCCTGGGAGCGTTCGCGCCGGTTGGGGTCTACCAGGGTCACCCGCACGAAGCCCGAGTTGGCGGCCCCGGAACCGGAAAAGCCCGGGGAGGTTACCGACAGCACGATCTGCTTTTCGGGTACCGAGTCCACCACCAGGGTGCTCAGCCGGTCGATGTATTTGTCCATGGCGTCGAAGGAGGTGCCTTCCGGCGCCGTTACCTGCAGGCGGAACTGGCTGCGGTCTTCCATGGGCGCCAGCTCGGACTGCAGGCCGCCGCCCAGGAAATAAATGATGCCGACGCAGGCGGCAATGATGATAATGGATACCCAGCGCACCCGCATGAAAGCGGTCAGGGCGTTTTTATAGCCGTTCTCCATGGCCTCGAAAAAGGGTTCGGTCTTGGTGTAGAACCAGGAGTGCTTGTGCACCTTGCGGGTCATTTTCACGTTGAGCACCGGCGTCAGCGTCAGCGACACGAAGGCCGAGATCAGCACGGCGCCGGCCACCACGATGCCGAACTCGCGGAACAGCCGTCCCACGAAGCCCTGCAAAAAGATGATGGGCAGGAACACCACCGCCAGCGTGATGGAGGTGGAGATCACCGCAAAGTAAATCTCCTTGGAGCCTTCCTTGGCGGCCTGCCACTTGTTCATGCCCTGCTCCATTTTTTTGTAAATGTTTTCCGTTACCACGATGCCGTCGTCCACCACCAGGCCGGTTGCCAGCACGATGGCCAGCAGGGTCAGCACGTTGACGGTGAAGCCGCAGAGGTACATGATAAAGAAGGCGCCGATCAGCGAAACGGGGATGTCGATCAGCGGACGGATGGCGATGAGCCAGTCGCGGAAGAACAGGTAGATGATGATCACCACCAGCACGAAGGCGATGATCAGGGTTTCCTCCACCTCGGAAATGGACTTTTTGATGAATTTCGTCTGGTCCAGGGCGATATTGAGGGTCACGTCCTCGGGCATTTCCTTTTTGATCTGCTCGAAGCGCTTGTAGAATTCGTCGGAGATGGCCACGTAGTTCGAGCCGGGCTGCGGCACGATGGCCAGGCCGATCATGGGGATGGTGCTTTCTTTCAGCACGGTTTCCTCGTTCTCGGGGCCCAGCACGGCTTCGCCGATGTCCTTAATGCGGATGTCGCTGCCGCCCTGGTTTTTAACGATGATGTTGTTGAATTCCTCCTCGGTGTTCAGCCGGCCGAAGGTGCGCACGGTCAGCTCGGTGGCGTTGCCGGCGATCTTGCCCGAAGGCAGCTCCACGTTCTGCGCCAGCAGGGCCGTTTGCACGTCGCCGGGGGTAAGGCCGTAGGCGGTGAGTTTTTTGGGGTCGAACCAGATGCGCATGGCGTAGCGCTTTTCGCCCCAGATCTGGATGCCGCTCACGCCGGGGATGGTCTGCAGGCGTTCCACCAGCACGTTGTTGGCCCATTCGGTGATCTCCAGCTGGTTGCGGGTATTGCTCTGCACGGTCATCGACAGGATGGCGTCGGAGGAGGCGTCGGCCTTGGACACCACCGGGGGCGCGTCCAGGTCGGAGGGCAGCGAGCGGGTGGCCTGCGATACCTTGTCGCGGACGTCGTTGGCGGCCGCTTCCAGGTCGATGCTCAGGTCGAACTCGACGGTGATGTTGGAGGAACCCGAGGAGCTCAGCGAGGTAATGTTTTTAACGCCGGCAATACCGTTGATGGCTTTTTCCAGCGGCTCGGTGATCTGCGATTCGATGATGTCGGGGTTGGCGCCGGGATAGGAAGTGCGCACGTTGATGTTGGGCGGATCAATGGCCGGGTAGTCGCGGACGCCCAGGAATTTAAACCCGATGACGCCGAACAGCACGATGATGATGTTCAGTACAATGGCCAGCACCGGCCGCCTTAAGCTAATTTCGGATATATTCATACCACAGCGGACGCTTTCTTCCCGCGGGAAGAAAGCGGTTTTATTTCGTTGATAAATACTTCGTTTTTACAGGGCTCGGGTTCGGGCTTATTTGCCTGTGGACACTACTTTGTTGAGCTGCACCTTCGCATCCGGCTTCACGCTCAGTAAACCCGTAACAATAACCGTGTCGGCTTTTTTGAGGCCGCTGGTGATCTGCACCATGGCGGAGTCGCGGATGCCGGTGGTCACGTCCACGAACTTGGCGGTGCCGTTGTGGTACAGGGCCACTTTCTTGCCGCGGGCCTGCGGGATGATGGCCTGGGTGGGCACCAGCAGGGCGTTGGGATCGGGCTGGAAGGCCAGCTGCACCTTGGCAAAGCCGCCGGGTACCAGTCCCGACTGCACCCCCGACACGCGGGCTCTTATGGTAAGGCTGCGGGTGGCCTGGTCGATGCCCGATTCGGTAGCCATTACCTTGGCGGTGTATTCCTGGTCCGATCCGTCGATGGTAAAGTGGATGGTCTGGCCGGCCTTTACCTGGGAAATGTATTTTTCGGGCAGGCTGAAATCGAGGCGCAGGGCGTTCGTTTTCTGGATGCTGGCCACTATGGTCTGGGGCGTTACGTAGGCGCCCACGGAGATCTGCTTCAGGCCGAGCTTACCGCTGAAGGGTGCCCGGATAACGGTTTTGGCGATTTCGGTATTGATGATGTCGAGGTCGGCGGTGGTGGTGTTTACCTGGAGGGTGGTATTGTTGTAATCCTCCTTGCTGATGCCGCCGATTTTGAGCAGTTTTTCGTGGCGGCCTTCGGTTTGCCGGGCGATCTCCAGTTGCACCTGCAGCTTGCGGCGCTGGGCCTGCAGGTCGCCGTCGTACAGGCGGGCGAGTACGGCACCCTTGCTGACCTGGGCACCCTCGCGAATGTTGAGGCTGGTGATGCGTCCCGATACCTCGGGATGGATCTCGGTAGCGTCTTCGGCCACCAGTGTACCGGGTACTTCCAGGGTTTCCTGAACCTCCTGGGTGCTCACCACGAATACGTCCACTTTGGGAGTCGACTGCCTGCCGCCTTTGCCGCCCTGGCCCTTGCCGGGGGCAGCTATTTTTTCCTCTTTGTGACCACAGGAAGCGAGCAGAAGGGTAGAAGCACACAACAGGAAAAGAAAGGAAGGTAACGGTATAATTCTCACGTGATTTCGTTTGGGGGTTATCGGGCAAAAGTAGCCACTAATCCCCTGATTAACGTTGAAACATGGGTCAAACAGGAACAGGTTTAACGATAATTAACCTTCATATAAGAGGAAACTGCCAGAAGACCGGAAGGCAAAAAAAAGGTGTCCGGCCGGTAAAAGCGGGACACCCTGTAAAGTGATTTCGGATGTCGGATTTCGGATCCCCTTGAAAGCAGTAGGAGTCGTACTTCTATGAAGGGTTCCGACATCCGACATCCGAAATTTTTAGGCCTTTTCGGATACCACGGAAATGGCCTGCCTGATCCGGTTGGCTTTGTGAATGAGGTCCTGGCGGTCGCTGCTCAGCACGGTAACGTGGCCCATCTTGCGCCCGGGCTTTGTAAAGCGTTTGCCATAGAGGTGCACAAAAGCACTGTCCATGCTCAGCACGTCCTCGAGCCCTAAGTAGCGGGCTTCGCCGGAATGGTTGTCGCTGCCGATGATGTTGACCATCACCGAAGGCAGCAGGCATTTGGTTTCACCCAGGGGATAATTCAAAATAATCCGCCACAGCATATCGAACTGCGAGGAAAAATGCGCTTCAATGGTATGGTGGCCGCTGTTGTGCACGCGGGGGGCGGTTTCGTTAACGACCACCTCGTTGTTCTCGTCGACGAACAGCTCCACAGCAAACAGGCCCGGCGAGCCCAGGTTCCGTACCACCGAAAGGGCGATGGCTTCGCTCTTCCACAGCACCTCCTGCGGGATAGCTGCCGGGCACAGCTGGTAGTCGAGCTGGTTCAGGTCCTTGTTGAACACCATCTCCACCGGGGGGTACAGGGCGGTTTTGCCGTTCTGGCCCACGGCCACGATCTGGGCAATCTCTTTTTTGATGCGCACTTTTTTCTCCAGCACGCTGTGGGCATCAAAGCCTACCGAAGCGGCGGTATTCAGGTTTTCGATCACCTGCACGCCGCGGCCGTCGTAGCCGCCGGTGGCCAGCTTCTGCACGCCCGGAAGCAGCTGGGGGAAGTTGCCGATCTCGCTGCGGGATTGCAGGATGGCGTACTCGGGCGTAGGAATGCGGTGGCCCGCATAAAATTCTTTCTGCAACACCTTGTTCTGGATAATGCGCAGCACCGAAGGTTTGGGGAATACTTTGACCCCTTCGCTTTCCAGCTTTTCGAGGGCGTCGATATTGACGTTCTCGATCTCGATGGTCAGGGCATCCAGGTTTTTTCCAAACCGGTACACCGCTTCAAAATCACGGATGTCGCCTTGGATAAAATGCCGGCACAGGTGGGCGGCCGGGCAGTCCGCATCGTTCTCCAACACATAGGTTTCCACCGGGTAATTGGCGGCGGCCTGCAGTAACATCCTGCCCAATTGTCCGCCGCCGAGTATTCCTACTTTTTGCATGGCGCGAAGGTAGGAAAACAAAACTGAGTGCACGTAGGGGGCGTAAGGGAATGCACCGCTGTGGATAAGTAAAAGCGGAAATACGGCCAAACTGAGCTATATTAGAAAGAGGCCCGGGCAGAAAAAAGGTTTTTTTTAACCCGGGCGCCCCGGCCGCTCCCCGGCGGAAGCCCTAATTTCGGCGGCAAATCAGCCGGTTGCGGTCCTTTTCCGGGTTCCAGTTGGCGCCTCCCCGCCGGGGCGGCTACTGGTCTCCGGCACAGGCAGCCGCCCTTGGACGTGCATGCTTTTTGTGGCAGTTTACGGGTTCTTTGATTCGTCAACCATTCAATTTTGCCCTATGCCCATCGCTACTGTTTCCTCCAGGGAGGTCGCCGCTCCCGTTGATTTTTTACCCCTGCTGGGTACCGACCATATCGAGTTTTATGTCGGCAATGCCCGGCAGGCGGCGCATTTTTACCGAACTGTCTTTGGCTTTGAACCCCTGGCCTATGCGGGCCCCGAGACCGGGCTGCGCGACCGGGCCTCCTACGTGCTGCGGCAGAACAAGATCACCTTCGTGTTCACCTCCGCCCTGCAGCCCGATAGCGAGATCGCCCGCCATGTGGCCTTGCACGGCGACGGGGTGAAGGTGCTGGCCCTGGGGGTGAACGATGCCACCGACGCCTGGGAGCAAACCACCAGCCGGGGCGGCAAAAGTTACCTCGAGCCCCAGCGGCTGACCGGCGAAGGAGGGGAAGTAGTGCTTAGCGGCATCCACACTTATGGGGAAACCGTGCACCTGTTCGTGGAGCGGAAGGCCTTCAGCGGCCCGTTCCTTCCGGGCTTCCGTAAATGGGAAGAGCCCGGCTTCCGGCCCCCGTCGGCAGGACTGCTGCACATTGACCATTGCGTGGGCAACGTGGGCTGGAACCAGATGAACAAATGGGTGGCGTTCTATGAACAGGTAATGGGTTTCCGGAATATCCTTTCCTTCGACGACAAGGATATCTCTACCGAGTATTCGGCCCTGATGAGTAAGGTCATGAGCAATGGCAACGGCTATGTGAAGTTCCCGATCAACGAGCCCGCCAGCGGCAAGAAGAAGTCGCAGGTGGAGGAGTACCTGGATTTTTACAAGGGCGAAGGCGTACAGCATATTGCCATTGCCACCGCGGACATTGTAGCAACGGTTACACAATTATTGATGAGCGGGCTGCATTTTCTACAGGTGCCGACTTCGTATTACGACAACCTGCAGGAAAGGGTGGGGGTGATCGATGAACCCCTGGACGACCTCAAGCGGCTGGGCATACTGGTGGACCGCGATGACGAAGGCTACCTGTTGCAGATTTTTACCAAACCGGTACAGGACCGGCCGACCCTTTTCTTCGAGATCATCCAGCGGAAAGGGGCCAAAAGCTTTGGTAAAGGAAATTTTAAGGCTTTATTTGAAGCAATAGAACGCGAACAGGCCGCCCGGGGCAACCTGTGAGCAAGATTAATGCTAATTTGCGCCGGGCTAAACTGATGCATGGCATAATTTATTTATAATGATTATTACAGAGCTATAGATATGAGAAATATTATTACCCTCTTTATACTTATCTTTCTTTCCGGCGGCCTGAATGCCCAAAGTGCAGGCGCCTCCTTCATTGATTTCCAGCGGGCTTTCGCTAATCCCAATGGCGCCATGAAGCGGAAGGAAGATACGTTGCGCAAGCAGTTTGAAGCCAAAGGACTGGTATGGCCCGCCAAGTTCATTTATATCCGTTCGTTCAAGTACGACGGTCACCTGGAGATCTGGGTAAAGAACGACCGGAGAGAGGCCTTCAAGCTGTTTAAGACCTACCGCATCTGCGCCCTGGCGGGCACGCTCGGTCCCAAGCGCATGGCCGGCGACTACCAGGTGCCGGAAGGGTTTTACTACATCAACGAGTTCAAGCCGCACAGCAACTACCACCTGGCCCTGGGTATCAACTACCCGAATGCCTCGGACCGCCTGTTAAGCGATTCCCTGCGGCCCGGCGGCGATATCTACATCCACGGCAGCTGCGTGACGGTGGGCTGCATCCCGCTGACCGACGACAAGATCGAGGAGGTGTACCTGCTGGCCGCTTATGCCAAGAACCTGGGACAGGACTTTATCCCCGTGCATATCTTCCCGATCCGTTACGATGTCAAGAGGAGCGTTAACTTCCTGGCTACGCTGACCAAGACCAGCCCGCAGCTGAATGTTTTTGCCATGAACCTCAAAAAGGTATTCGACCATTTCGAGCTGACGCGCCAGATCCCCCCGATCATGGTCAATGCCAGCGGCGACTATATATTCGAGGGCCTGGCCAAAGCACCGCCTCCCAAGGAGCCGGCGCCCAAGCCCAAACGGGCCCGCGTAGAGCACCGCTACCGCCAGATCGACCAGGTGGCGGAAGCGGTGAACGAGTGGCCCCAGTTTGCCGATGGCGGCAATGGCTTCCTGACCTTCCTGGCCAAGACCGGCAAGCGCCTGCTGCCCTCGCTGCCCGAAGGCATGAAGAAGGCCTACGTGGTCGTGGAATTTATCGTGGACCGCGACGGTACGCCTACCAACTTCAAAGTGGTGAAAGGGGTGAACGAGGAGTTTGACGACGAACTGGTTACCGAGATGGAAAAAATGCCCCTGTGGCGGCCCGCCCTCCTGAACAACAAGCCGGTTCCCAAAGCCATCAAGCAGGGTTTTGCCATCGAATAACTTTCGATTTCTATAGCATGAAAAAGGGGAAGAGCTGGTGCTCTTCCCCTTTTTCATTGGGTTAATTAGTTAATTGGTTAATTGGGGTATTAGGCTAGGTGCTGCTCCTAATTCCAAATTAACCAATTAACCAATTCCCCTTCCTCACGGAGCCATCAATGCCTGCACGGTTTCGGGGGTTTGCTGCAGCAGCACGATCTCCTGGTTGCGGGTCAGCTGCTGGTAGATGTCGTTGTTGAAATGGCGGATGGTAAGCAGGGCCAGGTTTTTCCGCACGTTCACGGTAAACCATTCGGCGGCGGCATGGGCGAACTGGTCCACCTTTTCGGGCCGGTCGTCCACCACGTACAGCAGGCTGATGGCGGCGATCTGCGTGAGGTTGGGCCGGAACTTCAGCCGGCTGAAGATTTCATCCGCCCCGGCATTCAGGCCTTCACCCACAAAGGAAAAGTCCTTTGTCCGCAGTTCGATCAGCACCTGGTTTTGCTTGTACACGATGATAGGCGGCAGGTGGTTGACGGGGCTGCTGTGGATGACGGTGCCGTCCTCCTGCGGGTGCAGGAAGGATTTTACGTACAGGGGAATCTCCTTGTTCTGGAGCGGCTTGATGGTCTTGGGGTGAATGACCTGGGCGCCGTAATAGGCCATTTCGATCACTTCGCGGTAATTTAGCTCGCGGATCCATTGGGCGCCTTCGTACAATTTGGGGTCGGCATTCATCACGCCCTGCACGTCCTTCCAGATGGTCTGGCTGTCGGCATCGAGCAGGTTGGCAAAGACGGCGGCGGTATAATCGCTGCCCTCGCGGCCCAGCGTGGTGCTTTCGTTTTCGTCGGTAGCGCCGATGAACCCCTGCGTGATCACCAGGGTATAGTCGTCGAACAGGGGCGCCACGGCGTTCTGCACCCGGGAGTTGGTGAATTCCCAGTCGATTTTGGCGTCACGGAAGTTGTTGTCGGTACGCAGCACGTCGCGGACGTCGATCCACTTGTTCTTCAGGCCGGTTTCGTTCAGGTAGTTGCTGATAATGCAGGTGGAGAGCAGCTCGCCGATGCACACCACCTGGTCGTAGTAGTAATCGTAAGCCCGGACCGGCTGGTCGTGGAGCAGCCATTCCACCTCGGTGAACAGGTCGTTCAGTTGGGCCATGTGGATGTCGGCCAGTTCGCGGGCCAGCTGCAGGTGCTGCTCCTTGATGCCGGCAAACAGGGCCAGGGCCGTGTCCTTGTCTTTGCGGTAAAAGGCGTTGACCACTTCTTCCAGGGCATTGGTGGTCTTGCCCATGGCCGAAATCACCACCAGCACTTCCTCTTCCCGGTAGGATTCCAGGATGCTCTTCACGTTCCGGATGCGTTCCGCCGTGCTCACCGAGGCCCCGCCAAACTTAAAAACCTTCATGTGTTGCTTTTTGGGTTTAAATGTAAGGAATGATGGCCGGACTGTAGTAGGTGTCTTTCCGCCTCCCCGGCCAGGGGCGTCACCATCCTGACCTGTCCTGCAAAGGCTGCTGAAATAATATGTTTTCCTCCTATTTATGCGGCCGCCTTCTTGAGGAATCACTTACCTTTGATGACCTTATAACAACTGCATGAATCGAATGAATCCTGTTAACAGACAAGTGATGACGCTGGATGAATTTACTATCCAGCAAGTACGGCAGATACCGAATGCCACCGGAGAATTGAGTGCCCTTTTGCGCGACATCGGGCTTGCCGCCAAACGCATTAACGTGGAAGTAAACAAGGCCGGCCTTGTAGACATCCTCGGCGACGCCGGACTGACCAACGTCCAGGGCGAAGACGTAAAGAAACTGGACATTTATGCCAACAACCAGTTTATGGCCTCCCTGCAGCACGGGGTGAGCTGCGCCGGTATTGCCAGCGAAGAGCTGGACGATTTTATTGTTTTTGACGACGAGGAGAGCAAGAACTCCAAGTACGTGGTCCTGTTCGACCCCCTCGACGGCAGCAGCAATATCGACGTGAACATCTCCATCGGCACCATCTTCGGCGTGTACCGCCGGGTGACCAAGCAGGGCGAGCTGGTGAACGAGTCGGACTTCCTGCAACAGGGCGTGCGGCAGATTGCTTCGGGCTATATCGTTTACGGTTCCTCCACCATGCTGGTATACGCCACCCGCCGCGGCATCAACGGCTTTACGCTCGATCCCTCCATCGGTGAGTTCTGTCTCAGCCACCCCAACATCAAGTGCCCCGAGAACGGCAAGATCTACTCCGTGAACCACGGGAACTTCCACGAGTACGACAAGGGCGTTCAGGATTACATCCGCACCTGCCAGGGCAAGACCAAGGAAAGCGGCGGTCCGTACACCCAGCGCTACATCGGCAGCATGGTGGCCGACCTGCACCGCAACCTGATCAAAGGCGGCATCTTCATGTACCCCGGCACCATCGACAAGCCCGGCGGCAAACTGCGCCTGATGTACGAGGCCAACCCGTTTGCCTTCATGCTGGAAGTTGCCGGCGGCAAGGCTACCGACGGCCGTAACCGGATCCTGAACATCCAGCCTACCGAGCTGCACCAGCGCACGCCTTTGTTTATCGGCAGCAAGAGCATGATGGAAGAACTGGATGCACACCTGTCGAAATACCAGACGGCGAATGCGTAAAAAGATCATATCGGTTAACAACCTGATCAAGAACTATGGAAGCTTTCAGGCCGTCAAAGGCCTGAGCTTCGATGTGTTCGAAGGGGAGATTTTTGGTTTGCTGGGGCCGAATGGCGCCGGCAAATCAACTACCCTGGAAATCATTGAAACCCTGCGGGAGAAAACCGGCGGCAGCGTGCTGGTCGACGGACTGGACCTCGACAAGCAGCCCAATGAGATCAAAAAGATTATCGGCGTGCAGTTGCAGACCAGCGGCTTTTACCCGGGCCTGAACCTCCTGGAGCTGGTGGACCTGTTTTCCGGCCTGTACAACCGCAAGGTTGACGCCCTGGAACTGCTGGACCTGGTAAACCTCCGCGACAAGGCCCGCGCCAAGGTAAAGGAGCTGAGCGGCGGCCAGAAGCAGCGGTTCTCGGTAGCCACCACCCTCATCAACGAGCCCCGCATCGTATTCCTGGATGAGCCCACCACCGGCCTGGACCCCCAGGCCCGCCGGAATCTATGGGAGCTGATCAAAAAAATCCGGCAAAACGGCACGACCGTGATCCTCACCACCCATTACATGGACGAGGCCGAATACCTCTGCGACCGCGTGGCCATCGTCAATGCCGGGAAGATCGTCGCCCTGGCTTCCCCCGACCAGCTGATCGACGAGCTGGTAGCCGCGGGCTTCGAGCGCCCCAAAGAAGTGAAACGGGCCAACCTCGAGGATGTCTTCATCCACCTGACCGGCCATTCGCTCCAGGGAGAATAAGCAATTGGCAATTGGCAAAGCCGCAATCGCCCAACGCATAACCCAAAAAATTTTACATCATGGACCCTCGTTATCCCATTGGCGAATTTGTTCCGCAGCCTTACTCCGAGATACAGAAGGAAGAATGGCTGGCGGACATAAAATTTTTACCCAACCTGCTGGAAGCGGCCATCAGCAACCTGGACGAGCAGCAACTGCAAACGCCCTACCGGGCCGGGGGCTGGACGGTGCACCAGGTAGTGCATCATGTGGCCGACAGCCATATGAACGCGTACATCCGCTTCAAATTGGGCTATACCGAAGACAACCCCACCATCAAACCTTACGAAGAAAAGCTGTGGGCCGCCACGGCCGATGTACAGGAATTGCCGGTAAATATTTCCCTCACCCTGCTGTTTGCCCTGCACCGGCGCCTCTACGAATTCCTGCGGCATTTTGCCGATAGGGACTGGGACCGCACCGTAGTGCATCCCGAGCTGAATAAGCAACTGACCCTCTGGAACCTGCTGGGCATGTACTCCTGGCACGGCCGCCACCATGTGTCGCATATTCTGACCCTGCGGGAGAAGATGGGATGGGATTAACTTCTGTGAGTTTACGAGTTTACGGGTTTACGAGTGCGTCAGGAAGGGCCATCCCCCGTATAGTTTTACATTCTACATTTACTATTTTACATTTTACATTATGAAGTGGAAGGTTCTTTCCTCCGAATATCTTTTTCAAGTTCCCTGGCTGACGGTAAGGAAGGACCGGTGTGAACTGCCGAACGGCAAAGTGATGCCGGCCTTTTACGTGCTGGAATACCCTACCTGGGTAACGGCCCTGGCCCTGACCAAAGACAACAAAGTGGTGATGGTAAAGCAGTACCGTCATGGCATTGAAGAAATTGGCATTGAAACACCGGGAGGCGTAGTGGATGCCGGCGAAGAGCCGCTGACCGCCATCAAGCGGGAATTGCTGGAAGAGACCGGCCACGAGTTTGAATCCTTCGAATACCTGGGAAAGATCTGCGCCAACCCCTCCACCGGCAACAATTTCATGCACATGTACCTGGCTACCGGCGGCGAAAAAGTTACCGGCCAGTCCCTGGACGAACACGAAGACCTGGAGGTATTGCTGTATGACCTGGACGAAGTAAAGCAGTTGCTGAAAGAAAACAGGATCATGCAGGCCCTGCATACCGCCACGCTGTTCTATGGCCTGAACAAGCTGGGGGAAATGAAATATTAGGTTTTTACGTGCCGTTTTCTACCAAGCTTCGGCCCCGATGGGGCCGGATCCGGTAGGCTTCATGCATCACGAAATTCCTCACTCACTTCCGCTACCAGGAAGATGCTGCCGCAAACAAGTATGAGGTCGTTGGCGCCGGCGGCGGAAAGGGCGGCACCGAGGGCATCGTTTACATTAGCGTAGGTTTCGCCCTGAAGTTGATAAACCGAAGCTTCGGCCTGCAGCGACGGGCCGTCCAGGGCCCGGGGAATATCGGCCTGTGTAAAATAATAAGTGGCTTCTTTAGGCAGCAGCTTCAGTACGGAGGTAATATCCTTGTCCTTCACCATGCCGAAAACCAGGTGCAGCCGGTCGTAGGAAATCAGCTGCAGGTGCTGCAGCATCTGGCGCATGCCGTCCTCGTTATGTGCCACTTCCAGCACCACCGTCGGTTTTTGGCGCATCACTTCCCAGCGCCCGTGCAGGCCGGTCAATGACTTTACCTGTTGCAGGGCCGACCTTAGATGATCGCTGGTAAGCTGCCAACCTTTTTCTTTTAAGACATCCACCGCTTTCAGCACCGAAAGAATATTCTTTTTCTGGTAAACGCCGGGCAGGTCCAGGGCAAACGTTTGTGGTGATCCCGTTTGGGTGTCGGCTACATGCAGCTTCAGGCGGGCGGCCGTAAGCTCGTAGGCCGTTACCGAATAACTGTCTTCCGCAAAGAACAGGGGCGCCGCTTTTTCCAAGGCGATGCGGGTGAATACGGGCGCCGTTTCGGGATGTTTCTCGCCGATGACCACCGGCGTATGCTCCTTGATGATCCCGCCTTTTTCCGCGGCAATTTCCGCCAGGGTATTTCCCAGCAGGGCCACGTGGTCCAGGCCGATGTTGGTGATCACCGACAGTTCGGGAGAAATAATGTTGGTGCTGTCCAGCCGTCCGCCCAGTCCTACTTCTATAACGGCGACATCTACCTGCTGCCGGGCAAAATAGTCGAAGGCCATGGCTACGGTCAGTTCGAAAAATGAAGGCTCGATGGTCTCGGTCAGCTCGCGGGTGCGTTCCACGAAATCCACCACGGCCGCTTCCTCCATCAGTTCGCCGTTGATCCTGATCCGTTCGCGGAAGTCGTGCAGGTGGGGCGAAGTATACAGGCCGGTTTTGTAGCCGGCCTGCTGCAGGATGGCCGCCAGCATATGACTGACCGATCCCTTACCGTTCGTGCCGGCAATATGAATGGTTTTGAATTGATCCTGGGGATTGTCCAGCCGGTCGCAAAGAATGCGCGTGTTCGTCAGGTCCTTCTTTAAAGCAGCACTGCCCATGCGGCTGAACAGGGGCAGTTTTGTATACAGGAATTCTAAAGTCTCCGCGTAAGT
This sequence comes from Huijunlia imazamoxiresistens, assembly GCF_037132455.1. NCBI lineage: Bacteria > Pseudomonadati > Bacteroidota > Chitinophagia > Chitinophagales > Chitinophagaceae > Huijunlia > Huijunlia imazamoxiresistens. Next base: position 74,587 of record NZ_JBBBEI010000018.1, read on the forward strand.
CATCGGAAGCAAAGTAACGCGAAGTTTACGAGTTTACAAGTTTACGGGTTTACGAGTCAGTCGGATGGATAATGCCTGTTCCACCTAAAGAACGCGTGAACTTGTAAACCCGTAAACTCGTAAACCGGGAACTGTAGTCTTTAACTTTTCACGGAAAAGTTAAAGACTACAGTTCCCTTCTGCCCTCCCTGCGAGCTGGAGAATTTCAGTTCGAAGGCTCGGCGGCGGGCGATGTTGATGATGTTGCGGTTGGAGGTGGTGGTGCCGCGGGGCTGGAGCGTCGCGGTTTTCACCTTGCCGTTCTCGTCCACGGTGATGTCGAGGGCCACCTTGGCATTTTCGTTAAAGTCGTCCTCAAAGCTTTGGTTGGGAATGCTGAACACCTGGACGCCAAAATTTTTGGGGGTGCCGGTGTAGCTTTTCCCGTTGGGGTCGCCGCCCGGTCGACCCTGGTCGCCGGTACCGCCCGCTATGCCTTCGCTGCCGCCGGGATGGTAGGAGTCGGCGCCGTTGCCGCCATTGCCGGTACCACCGGTGGTACGGCCCAGCACGGCTTTCGGGCGGGGCGGGGCGGGGGTGGGCTTGGCCACGGGTTCGGGAGTCGGGTTGGTGGCGGTTTTAACCGTTTTGTTCTGTTCGTTGATGCGGGTAGCCTTGGGGGTGGCTACGGTAGGCTTGGTAATGGCGGGGGCGTCGTTTTCCTCGCGGTCGTCGGTTTCCACGTCCTTGGCCTCACTGGTCACGGCGCGCACCGGCTGGGGCGGAGTGTACGTGGTTTGCTCGGCCGGGGCGGGGGTACCCGGCAGCAGGGGCTGGTCGGTGCCGAAGCCCTGGTCGCCGCTACCCAGGTTGACTTCCATGAATTCTTCCTGCACAGGCGTTTCGGTAACGGGAAGCGGCCATTTGATAATAATAGCCAGCAGGAGGATCAAGGCTGCCACCCCTGCGGTGATCGCAGAGGCTTTTACATTTTTCTTCCGTTCAAATTCTGCCGATAGCGGGATAGCGTTGTTCATATGCGAAAAAGGTGGATTGGTTTGATCCTAGAGGCGTGCAAAAGTTATACAATTTACCGGGGAACGAAAATAAGGCGCCTTCTTTTAACATTTACCAATACGGGCCGTTCCTTTTAGAATTCCGGAGCCCATCCGGCAGGAATAAAATATTATGCTTCCCAGGCAACCCTTTGCTGACCGCCTGCGTAATCATTAAGGAGCCTATCCTCCGGGCGGGCCCCTTCGACAGATCCCTTAACTTATAAATGGTAATTTATGACGCAGTCAGAATCATTACGTTGGGTGAAGTTCTTTTTGTGGGCAGGAATTCTGGCGCTGGCCGCTTCCGGCTGCAAGGATGACAAGGACGATAACCAGTATATGCTCAGCGGGGCTGGCTCGGGCGCCCAGGAAGTGCCGGCCGTCACTACGCCGGCCGCCGCCACCCTTACCGGCTCCTACGATAAAGATGCCAACAAGCTGACCTACACCATCAGTTGGACCAACCTCAAAGATTCCGTCACCCTCATGCACTTCCACGGGCCGGCGATGCCCGGCCAGAGCGCCCCGCCGCTCATCGATATTTTACCGGCCACCAAGGACAAAAACGGCTCTACTTCCGGTACGGCTATACTGGTCGATTCCGTAGAAAACCACCTGCTGGCCGGCAAGCTATACTACAACATCCATACAAAGGTCCACGGGGCCGGCGAGGTCCGCGGGCAGGTTTCGGCCACCCGGTAAAGTAATTTCGGATATCGGATTTCGGATTTCGGATGCCCTTGATTATGGAAGGAGTCTTTCTTCTTTGAAGGGTCCCGACATCCGACATCCGAAATTTCTCCATAGTGGTATTTTATAGGTGAAAAGAAAAAGGTTGTCGACAGATGCGACAACCTTTTCTCATTCCTGTGCAGAAAGAGGCCTATTTAGTAATGGGCAAAATCCTTATCATAAGCGCCGTGGATGCGTTCCGACGGCGGGTTGTAATAGCCGAATTTCAGGTCGGGGAATTCTTCCCGGATCAGCTCCATCATCTGCTTCATGCCCAGAATTTCGCCGGTATCGCCTACGTTGATCTTGCCGAGGTACCAGTCGGGGTCGATGTTGAAGTTGCGCCACTGGATCATCTTCAGTCCGGTTTCCTGGATCAGCTTACGCAGGGCTTCGTATTCCGCCACGCTGTCGGTCATGCCCGGGAACACGAAATAGTTGATGGACGTCCAGCCGCCAAAGCTGGTCACCACCTTCAGGCTCTCGATGATGTCCTCGAACTCGTAGTTGTTGGGCCGGTAGTAAGGCATGTAAATTTCGCGGCGGGCCGAGTTGGTGCTCACGCGGATGCTGTCGAGGCCGGCTTCACAGAGGGCGCGGACGGCGGCGGGTTTGGAGCCGTTGGTGTTGATGTTGATGCTGCCCTTGGGGGTGTGCTTGCGGATCTCGATAATGGAGTCGCGGATGGTCTCCCACATCAGCAGGGGTTCGCCCTCGCAGCCCTGGCCAAAGGAAACGATGGGGTAAGGCGCTGTTTCCAGGTGCGGAACGGTGTATTCCACGATCTCTTCCACGCGGGGCTTGAAGGTCAGGCGGTCCTGGGTGGACACGATGGCCTCGTCCTCGGGCTGGAAGGAGATGCAGCCGACGCAGTTGGCATTACAGGCCGGCGAGGAGGGGATGGGGCACTCCCAGCGGCCCATAAAATAGTTGCGGGCGGCGGGGCACTGGTAGGTGAGGGCGCAGTTGTTGGCCAGGTGGGCCACCAGCCGGTTATGGGGGTAGGCCTTCAGGAAGTCCTGCACGCCGGTCTCCACCTTTTGCTGGTCGAAGCCGCGGCATTCCTGGCGGATGTCCTGCTCGATGCGAACCGCCGGGACATAGAATTTGTGGTTCAGCCAGCCCGCTGCCGTGTAACAGAAAAGCGGCAGCGTGGGGGCGTCGGGCGCCGTTTCGTAAGCCGCCAGGTAGAGGCCGGTATGGGCCGGCGGGATGAAGGCGGCCACCGCCCATCCTTTTTCGCACAGGCGCATGTCGCCGGTTTTCACGTCGATGCCGATCCCGCGGCGGCCCGGCAGCTCGTACAGCTGGCCGCCCTCGGGCAGCTCGATCCATTCGTCTTCGGGTATGGGCATTGCATCCCAGCCGCTGCGTCCCACCACGTAAAGGGAGGTGTCTTCAAATATGTTTCCCTTTCCGTCGGAATACAGGATGTAGGGAGATGCTGTTAATTTCATGTTGAATGGTTTTGGACCCGGCTATTGACCAGGTCGGACTGATGATTCGGATTGGGCTGCCCGGTTTTGTTGCAGGGCCTGCACCTGTTGCGCCACTTCAGGAGAAAATTCCCGGAGTACTTCGTACTGACGGTAGCGGTTTTCGTGAAAATAAACCGTTACGTAATCGGGGCGGAGCACGATGTTCTCAATTTCTTCCCAGGCTACCTGTTGGCCGGAGAAAAATCCCGGCAGCAGCACGCCCTGCGGGCTGAACCCCAAAAAAGGCTCCTGGAACAGGTTGCGTTCCGCCAGCAGCAGGAACAGGCTGAGCCCGCCCCATACCAGCAGGCTGATGATGGGGAAGCCCCCGGTATGAGGCATCATAAAAAAGGCCAGAAAAAGAAAGGCCCCGGCCTGCAGCCCCCGCAACCAGGCATTTCGGCGGCGCCGGGGGTCGAACTTTTTGCGCAGCAGGCCATAGGCCAGCGAAGCAAAGCCCACGGCATAGGCCGGAAAGACCAGGAGAAAGGACCGGTACTCCAGCAACTGAAACAGGTTGCCGGCGTTGAGCAGCAGGAAAAAGCCCGCCACCAGGTGCAGCAGGGCCGGGCTTTTCCGGCGGCGTTCGATCCCTTCTACCTTGATAAAGATCTTATGCATGCACGACTGGATTGGAGGCAACCAGCAGGTTGCAGAGTTTAAACAACACCCGGGCACCCACGTTAGCATCCCAGCCGTTCTCACTGGTGCTCACCTCGCTCAGGTCGAAGCCGATGATCTGCTTGCCGGCTTTGCGGATCTTATTGAAAATATAAAAAACCTGTTCGGTCTCAAACCCGCCCTGTACCGGGGTGCCGGTATTGGGGCCCAGCTTGGGATCCAGGCCGTCGATGTCGAAGCTGATGTATACCTTGTCCGGCAGCTGGCTGATGATGTCGTCGGTAATGGCGCGGAAGGTCTCGCCCTCGTACTGGCGAAACTTGATGTCGCTGTCGAAGAAGGTGGTCACGCGGTTGCTGTTGTCGCGGATAAACTCCCATTCGCCCTGCGAATAGTCGCGGATGCCGGCCTGCACCAGCTTTTTCACCTGGGGAATTTCCTTCAGGGCGTTGTACATGATGCTGGCGTGCGAGTACACGAAGCCTTCGTAACCTTCCCGGAGGTCGCAATGGGCGTCGATCTGGAGGATGCCGAAGTCGCCGTGCACGTCGGCCAGGGCTCTCATGTAACCCAGGGGGGTACTGTGGTCGCCGCCCAGCAGGCCCACCAGTTTACCGGCGTCCAGCAGCTCCCTGGTTTGCTGGTACACCCAGTTGTTCAGGAACACGCTGCCTTCGTTCACCTCTTTGAGGGTCTTGGACATGAACTGGTTGTCTTCCACTTCTTCGCCTTTGGAGATGTAGTCGATGTAGAGCTCGGCTTCCTTGCGCAGGTAGTCGCTTTTCAGCAGAATCTTCTTGTCCGATTCCTTCAGGAAGAAGCCCTGCTTCCAGCCGTCGGGCATTTCCGGGTCGAAGAGGTCCACCTGCAGGCTGGCCTTGAAAATCTGCTCCGAGGAGCGGGCCGTGCCGGATCCAAAACTTACCGTCACCTCCCAGGGAATGGGCAGCAGAACGAGGCGGGCGTCTTCTTCACTAAAGGGCAAACCGAAAATATTGTTGTTCGGGTTACCGGCGCTGTTGGGGTCAAAACTCGAAAGGTCAATCATTACGCACTTTTTTAAAAGCGGTGCAAGTTAAACCCGTTTCCCCGGGTGGCAAAATCACCGTTTTTTTCGCCTCTTATTGTTTTGTGAAAACTGTTTTTCAGAGGCAAATTGAAACCGAAGTCGTTGTGCCGGTAGGGGAATTGCTCTACCTTTGCGGCGGAGAACAAGACCCATGAAGAAAATCCACATTATTTTGCTCATCCTGGTAGTCGCCGCCATTTCCGGCATGTCGTTTTTCATTAAGGACCTGACCACCTACGAGACCTTTGCCTCGGCCCGGAAGAAAGACGGAAAGTTTATCGTGGTAAAGGTGCAGCTGGACAAAAACACCCCGATCGAATACGACCAGCTGAAAAACCCCAACCTGACTACCTTTTACGCCATTGACCAGGACGGCAAACGCAGCCGGGTGGTATACAACAATGCCAAGCCCACCGATATCGAAAAGAGCGAAGGACTGGACCTGAACGGGTACATGCGCGACGGCCACTTCGAATGCACCAAACTGCAGATGAAATGTCCCTCCAAGTACAAAGACAACATGCAGAATGCTGAAAAAAGCCTGACGAACAGCACCGCACCCTCTACTGAATCAAAATATTAACCACTGATGGATTTTATTGGTGAACACCTGGTCCCGGGAAAACTGGGACACTTTTTTATTGTGCTGTCCCTGGTAGCCTCCCTGGCCGCCACCTTCGCGTACGGCAAAAGCGTCGTGCTGGCCGATCCCCTGCAAAAAGGCCAATGGAAAAAGCTGGCCCGGATCTTCTTTTTAGCGGAGGCCGCCTCTGTTTTTATCATTTTCGGCATCCTTTATTATATTGTCAAGCAACACCTGTTTGAATACAAATACGCCTGGCAGCACAGCAGCAACAGCCTCGAGCCCAAGTACCTGCTGGCCGCCATCTGGGAAGGGCAGGAGGGCAGCTTCCTGCTGTGGAGCATCTGGCACTGCGTGCTCGGACTGGTAGTGATGCGGAAGGAAAAGGAATGGGAAGCCCCGGTAATGACCGTGCTGAGCTTTACCCAGTTCCTGCTGGCGACCATGGTGGCCGGCATTACCCTGCTGGGCTGGAAAATCGGTTCCAACCCCTACGTGCTGCTGCGCAACGAGCTGAACGCTCCCATCTTTTCCCGGCCCGACTACCTCAGCCTGGTTAAAGACGGCAATGACCTCAACCCCCTGCTGCAGAACTACTGGATGGTGATTCACCCGCCGGTACTGTTCCTGGGCTTTGCGGCCACCGTTATCCCCTTTGCCTTTGCGGTAGGCGGCCTGTGGACCCGCCGCTTCGGCGACTGGATCAAGCCGGCCCTGCCCTGGACCCTGTTTGCCGTAGCCGTGCTCGGTCTCGGTATCATGATGGGCGCCGCCTGGGCGTACGAGTCGCTGACCTTCGGCGGCTACTGGGCCTGGGACCCCGTAGAGAACGCTTCGCTGGTGCCCTGGCTGGTGCTGGTGGCCGGGCTGCACACGATGCTCATCTACCGCAACACCGGGCATTCGCTCCGGGCCACGCACCTGTTTGTCCTGCTGGGATTCCTGCTGGTGCTGTATTCCACCTATCTCACCCGCTCCGGCGACCTCCAGGATACTTCCGTCCACGCCTTTACCGGCGAGGGCATCACCAAGTGGCACCTGCGCATCTTCCTGCTGCTGCTGGCGGCCCCCTCTTTGGGCCTGTTCATCAGCCGCTATAAAAAAATCCCCCATATCGCCAAGGAAGAAGAGGCTTCTTCCCGGGAATTCTGGATGTTCGTCGGCTCCCTGGTGCTGTTCCTGTCGGCCCTCACCATCAGTTGCATGACCTCCATCCCGGTCTTCAACAAGGTGGCGAAGCTGTTCGTCAGCAACGACAAGCTGTTCACGCCCCTGGCCATGGGCGAGGACTCCGAATTTGCCTATAACCGCATCCAGGTCTTCGTGGCCGTAGTGATCGGCCTGCTGAGCGGTTTTGGCATGTACCTCAAGTACAAAGCCACCGGCAAGCCCTTTTTGAAAAAGATCCTTTGGCCTGCAGTGGCCGCCCTGGCGGTAGCCGGGCTGATCCTGGGCTTTGGCAAGATCGATTACAACAAGCACGGCATCGGCTACCTGGGCGCCGTATGGCTGGCCATCGCCGCCAGCGTGTACGCCGTCATTTCCAATGCATCCTATATCTGGGTAGGCCTGAACGGCCGCCTGCGCAGCGCCGGCGGGGCGGTGGCCCACGTGGGCTTCGGCCTGATGCTGGTGGGTATCCTCATCTCTTCGTCCAAAAAGGACGTGCTGTCGCACAACACTACCGGCATCTTCATTTCCTTCGGCGAAGGCAGCAAGGAGCAGGCCGGCGAGAACCTGACCCTGATCAAGGGCATGCGGACCGATATGGGCAAGTACTGGGTGACCTACGAAAAGGATTCCACCCACCCGAAAAAGCCGCTCTGGTATTACCACATCAAGTTCGAGAGCAAGGACGGCAAGGAGAATTTTACCCTGACGCCCAACGCTTTTGTAAACTATAAGGGCAACGAAGGCCTGATGGCCAACCCCGACGCCCGCCACTACTGGAACCACGACGTATTCACCTACATTACCTCCCTGCCCGACCCCGACAAGTCGAAGGAGGACACGTCTACCTTTAAAAAGCAGACCGTAGCCATCGGCGACACCGTGTTCTATTCCAAAGGGTTCGCGGTGCTGGAGAACATCGTTTCCCGCGACAAGATCCCGCAGGCGGGCTTTGCCCTGACCGATACGGCTTCCGTGGCCACGGTAAAGGTGTTTGCCAAGTCCGAGTCGATCTATACCATCGAGCCCCTGCTGATCAGCCGGAGCGGCGACCTGCAGTCGTACCCCGACTCGGTGACCGCCGAGAACCTGGTGGTACAGCTGGAAAAGGTATCGGGTAACAAGGCCGAGCTGGGGATCAAGGAGTCGGACGCCATCATGCAGTATGTAACCCTGAAGGCGTATACCTTCCCCTTTATCAATGTGTTATGGCTGGGAACCCTCGTGATGGTGTTTGGTACCGGCATGAGCATGTGGTGGCGCATCCGTACCAACCGGGTGAGCCTGCGTAAACTTTAGGTAAAAAATTATATTTTCGTAAACAGCAAATCCGCTAGATTCATTGTCTCTTTGCAGAGAGAAACTAACCCTGATTGTAACCAATGAATTCTATGCCCATTAACCGAATCCTTCTGCTTATAGGTGCCCTGGTGGTTTCGCGGCTACTGTCGGCCCAGGCAGTGGAGCCCATGAAAACGGCCAAGTGGGGGCCCAATGATACCATCATCGTTGCCGCCATCATCTACAATGGCGAATCGATGCCGTACCGCGAGCTGGAGATGGTGTATGTTTCCAACATGCCGGCCCACAAGCTGGCCAAGGCGATCCAGAAATACAACCGCCTGCGCAACGCGGTCTATGTAACGTATCCCTACGCCCGCACCGCCGGCAATACGCTCAACGACGTGCGGTCGCACCTGACCAACCTGAATTCACGGGGCGACTGGAAGGATTACATCAAATCGCGGGAAAAAGAGCTGAAGACCCAGTTTGCCGATCCCCTGTCCAACCTTTCGGTCTACCAGGGCAAGGTGCTGATGAAGCTCATTAACCGGCAGACCGGCAACAACTGTTACGAAATTATCAAGGAATACAAGGGCGGCCTCAATGCCCGCATGTACCAGACCGTGGCCTTTTTCTTCGGCAGCAGCCTGAAGCAGGACTACGACTGGCAGCACGATGCCACCGACCGCCAGATCGAAGCCATCGTCAAAGAGATCGACGGCTCCTGGTACAACAACCCTTACAAGCCCGGCGTCAGAACCCAGTAGGGTTTGTGGTTGGTCGTTGGTGGTTTATAGTTATCGTGGATAAGGTAAACCCCTTACGGTTTGGAAAAGATTTCCTTCCGTAAGGGGTTTCCCCGTTTTTTACGACCACCACAAACGACAAACCACAAACCACAAACGCTGAACTTTCGGCTTTTAACACCTTCCTTCGCCGTTTCGGGTTATCTTGCGCCCTCAAAACGTTAGTCAGAAGAATGAAATTGGATGTATTGGCAATAGGCGCTCACCCCGACGACGTAGAGCTTGGATGTTCGGGTACCCTCATCAAGGAGGTACAGCGGGGAAAAAAGGTGGGCATTATCGACCTGACCCAGGGGGAACTGGGTACCCGGGGAACCGTGGAAACACGCTACCAGGAAGCCGCCGACGCGGCAACGATCATCGGCCTGGTCGCCCGGGAGAATTTGAAGATGCGGGACGGCTTTTTCCAGAACGACGAAGCCCACCAGCTGCAACTGATCGCCGCGATCCGGAAATACCAGCCCGAGATCGTGATCGGCAATATCTACGACGACCGCCATCCCGACCACGGCCGGGCCGGCAGCCTGATCTACGACTCCTGTTTCCTGGCCGGCCTCAAGCAGATCAAGACCACCGACGACCAGGGCCGCGAGCAGGAACGCTGGCGCCCCAAATACCTGCTGCATTTTATCCAGGACCGCTTTTACGAACCCGACCTGATTGTGGATGTTTCGGATGTGTGGGAACAACGCCTGGCCGCCACCCTGGCCTATAAGACCCAGTTCCACACCAGTTCCGACAGCGACGAACCCCAGACCTATATCTCCAGTCCCGAGTTTTTGCAGGCCATCACCGCCCGGGCCCGCCTCCTGGGCAAGCGCATCGGCGTAAAATACGGCGAAGGGTTTCTTTCCAGAAAAGATATCGGCATATCCAACCTGGATGCCCTGGTATTACGGGAAACCTAAGCGAACGCCTTCCAATCCTTGTCAACCCATTAAATAAGTAAATCTTCCTTGCGCCATGAGTGTTGTAGCAACTCCCAAGTTTAATACTGTCTCCCAGTCGTTTCATTCCGAGCTGAAAAAGCGCGTCAACCAGTATTTTAAGCAGGCCGGCAAAGAATCTACCGGCAATTTCGAATTGTACCTGAAGGCCGGCATCCTGGTAACTTCTTTTATTGCCCTGTACGTGCACCTGGTGTTCTTTACCCCGGGCACCTTGCTGGCCCTGGCCGAATGCGTGCTGCTGGGACTGACCGTAGCCGGCATCGGCTTTAACGTCATGCACGACGGGGGGCACGGCTCCTTCAGCCGCCGCAAATGGGTGAACACCCTGGCCGCTTTTTCGCTGAACGTCCTCGGCGGCAGCTCCTTTATGTGGAACGTGAAGCACAACATCATTCACCATGCCTACACCAATATCGACGGCGTAGACGATGACATCGACATCCAGCCCTGGATGCGTATGAGCTCTACCCAGCCCAGGCACAAAATGCACAAGTACCAGCACGTGTATTTCTGGTTCCTCTATGCGCTGCTTTATATCCTTTGGATCGTTTTTCTGGATTACTCCAAATATTTCAGCAAGCAAATCGGCATTACCCCGCTCAAGAAAATGAAGTTGTCCGACCACCTGGTATTCTGGGGTTTCAAGGTTTTCAACCTTGTTTTATACGTGGCGCTGCCCATTTATACCGTAGGCTTTACTGCCTGGCTGACCGGCTTCCTGACCTTTGCCCTGGTGACCGGTTTGGTGATCAGCATCGTTTTCCAGCTGGCTCATACCGTGGAGCATACGCATTTCCCGGTACCCAACGAAGCTACCGGCAAGCTCGATGACGAATGGGCCGTGCACCAGCTGAAGACCACCGCCAATTTCGCTCCCAAGAGCAAGCTGGTAAACTGGTACGTCGGCGGCCTGAACTTCCAGGTAGAGCACCACCTGTTCCCTAAAATTTCGCACGTGCACTACCCCGAGATCAACAAGATCGTCAAGGCTACCTGCGCCGAGTTCAACGTCACTTACATCGAATATGCACGCCTGGACCAAGCCATCATGTCGCACGTCCATTTCTTAAGAGATATGGGACGGAAGTAGTGGTCATTTAATGATTTTAAAAAGCCGCAAGGACATCATTGTTCCTGCGGCTTTTTTGTTTTTTGGCGGCACAGGTTCTCCCAATGGAGAGGGTGTGCGTAGCTTCGCGGCTGCATGGCCTGCAAGGTTGCAAGAAGAATCGGTACCTCAGAAGCCTTTCAGGAGATGGAGTCAATTAGAGCATTCTGGTTTTCCTTGCCTGGGCAGCGCCCTTGCCTGTGGATGTAGGACGGTTACAGATGGGAAGACCAATGGCAGATGGTTTCAAACCTTAAGTCGAAGAGCGGCCGTTTTACTGGTTCGAACTGTACTGGCTACTCAGGGTTGGGCGCTGCCCAACAACGCCTCCCCCCTGCGGTTTTCTACCAACAGGAATGGGCGCTGCCCATGGTTTCCTTTAAGCTGAAGTTTCCGATAATCGGAAGATTTTTTCTTTTGCTTATCTATACTACCGCGGAGCTACGCTGCTTGCGCCCTCTCCAAATGCAAAAACGCCCGGAAACATCCGGGCGCTTTTGCTTCTTAATAATCCAACACACTTATTTAGCCTGAGTAAACTCCAATTTCAGGTCGAGGGTTACGTCCTTACCTACAGCGGCGCCACCGGCTTCGGTTACGGCATTCCACTTCAGGTTGTAATCAAAACGGTTGATCACGGTAGAAGCTTTGAAACCGGAGCGGATGTTGCCGTACAGGTCCTTCACGGTGCCGCCATAAACCACGTCAAACTTCACGGGTTTGGTTACGTCGCGGATGGTCAGGTTGCCGCTCAGTACATATTTATTGCCGGATACTTTTTTGAAGGAAGTGCTCTTGAACGTCATTTTCGGGAATTTCTCGGAATTGAAGAAATCATCTCCTTTCAGGTGCTTGTCGCGCATTTCGCTGTCGGTGTTGATGCTGTTCACATCTACGGCAAAGTCAACTTTGGCGCCGTTGAAGTCGGCAGTGGGGGCGGTAATGGTGCCGTCATACACTTTGAAGTTGCCTTCCACTTCCGAGATTACCATATGGGATACGGAGAACTTAACGGTAGAGTGGGATTTGTCCACGCTCCATTTTGTTTGGGCGAAAACTACTACCTGGGCCAGTACGAATGCGAGAAGGATCGATAAACGTTTCATTTGAATAGATTGTTGATGGTTTTGTTTAAAAATTTATAGAAGGTCTTACCTTTTTTCCTATGGTCAGTTGCTTGTTGCCGTGGTGGTGCCGATCACCAGGTGGAGGCCGCATTGCTGCAGCAGGTCGATCACGGTATCCAGGGCCTCTTCGTCCTTTCCGGCCACCAGGAAATTGCTTTCCTGCTGTCCTGGAAGCGCTTCGCCGGCTTCGGCCACCGGCGTAAGGGTGCGTACCACTTTTGAGTAAGGAAGCAGCTGTTGCAGTGCCGATGCGGCTGCTGCGGCTTCCTGCCCGCCGGTTGCGGCCAGGCTGATGATGATCTTGCCCGTGGCCACCTGTTTAATGTTTTCGGCCAGCTGTTTTTCCTCGCAACAGGGAACGGTGCTGATGATGATATCCGCTTCCCAGCAGGCTTCCCGGGGACAGTCGATCACTTCCAGGTCGGCCTGTTGTGCGGCTTCTTTAATAGCCTGCAGCAGGCGTCCCAGTTGTTCCGGATCCTTGTCCATTAACAGCAAACGGTAGTGGCCTTTTGCCAGGTTCTTTGCCAGCTCGGGGCATTTGCCTGCAGTGGCTCCGATTAAGGCGATGGTTTGTTTCGTTTGCATTTGTTTGTTGTTGACAAGGCAAAAGTACGCCGCCGACACAGCCTCTTCCATTGAGAAAGGATAAGAAAGGGCGTTGATCTATATCAAGTTTACGGGTTGACAGGTTCACGGGTTTACGAGTTCCTGACGGGCGCCAGCAACTCGTAAACCCGTGAACCTGTCAACCCGTAAACTCTATTTGCGGATCATCTGCTTCCTGATACGACTCAGCGTTTCGGGGGTAATACCCAGGTAGGAGGCGATCATGTGCTGGGGGACACGCTGGATGATATCGGGGTAGGCGTGGATGAGCTTGGTGTACTTTTCCTCGGCGGAGAGGCTTAGGGAGCCCACCAGGCGGCGCTGCATAGCGATGAGGCTGTTTTGCAGGAGCAGGCGCTGGTAGCGTTCAAACTTGGGAACGGCATCCATCAGGGCTTCGTAGGACGAGCGGGTGAGCAGCAGCAGCTCCGCATCTTCCAGGGCATCGATATTATAGGAGGACGGCTCGTGGGTCAGGAAACTGTACTGATCGGCGATCCACCAGCCCTCCAGGGCAAACTGGACGATATGCTCCACGCCCTTATCATTGACCGTATAGGAACGCAGTACGCCCTTTTCCACGAAGGCCAGGTGCCGGCAAATATCGTCCTGCTGCAGCAGGTACTGTTTCTTGCGCAGCTTTTTGGGAACGAAAAACGTTTTGCAGATTTCTTCCTCTTCCTCCGTCAGGGAGATCTTTTCATTTACTTTTTTCAATAACAGTTCGAACATGGCCACCCGATTCGGGGGCAAAGTAATTCATTTTATTCCTTTAAATCGTGTTATTCGTGCCGTATCTTGTAGGGAGTAAAAGGTTATGGTATGGAGTTCCAATTTAGCGAAGAGCAACAGATGATCCGGCAGGCTGCCCGCGATTTTGCCCGGACCGAATGCCTGCCCGGTGTCATAGAAAGGGATGAGAAAATGCAATTTCCCCGCGAGCAGTTGCTAAAACTGGCCGACCTGGGGTTCCTGGGTATGATGGTCAGTCCCGAATGGGGCGGCAGCGGCCTGGATACGGTCAGTTATGTGCTGGCCATGGAAGAGATCAGCAAGGTGGATGCTTCCGTGAGCGTGTGCATGAGCGTCAACAACAGCCTCGTGTGCTGGGGACTGGAAACCTACGGTACACCCGAACAAAAGCAGCAGTACCTGGCGCCGCTGGCAGCGGGCAAAAAAGACGGCGAATTGTTTACCGGCGCCTTCCTGCTCAGCGAGCCCGAGGCCGGCAGCGATGCTACCTCCCAGCGTACGACCGCCGAAGATAAAGGAGACCACTACCTGCTCAACGGCACCAAAAACTGGATCACCAACGGGGGCACGGCTTCCGTCTACCTGGTGATGGCCCAGACCGATCCCGCCCAGGGGTCGCACGGCATCAATGCCTTTATCGTGGAAAAGGCCTGGCCCGGCGTGGCGGTAGGAGGGAAGGAGCATAAAATGGGCATCCGGGCTTCCGATACCCATTCCGTTTCCTTCAATGATGTGCGGGTGCCGAAGGAAAACCGCATCGGCGCCGACGGCTTTGGGTTTTCCTTCGCCATGAAAACGCTGGCCGGCGGCCGCATCGGCATTGCCGCCCAGGCACTGGGCATTGCCTCCGGCGCCTACGAGCTGGCCGTGGAGTATTCCAAAACCCGCAGGTCCTTCGGCTCGCCGATCATGCACCACCAGGCCATTGCGTTCAAGCTGGCCGATATGGCTACCCGTATCGATGCGGCCCGCCTGCTGTGCCTGAAGGCCGCCTGGGACAAGGACCAGCATAAAGATTATACCGTCAGCGGCTCCATGGCCAAGGTGTTCGCCTCGGAAACCGCCATGTGGACCACCACTGAAGCCGTACAGGTGCATGGCGGCTACGGTTATGTAAAAGAATACCATGTAGAGCGGCTGATGCGGGATGCCAAGATCACCCAGATCTACGAAGGCACCAGCGAGATCCAGCGCATGGTCATTAGCCGGCATATTTTAAAGCACTGAATAAATGGGGGAATGGGTTGATTGGGATATTAGTTAATTGGTTAATTGGGGAATTAGGGTTCCCCGCCGGGAAGAATGTTTCGGTCAGTAAGGCCTAATACCCCAATTAACCAATCAACCAATTCCCCGGCAGGCGCTACTTTTGCCGCCGATGAGGTGTAGGCAATTTTGTTACAAGCTTATATTGGGGATGGTGCTAGTTTGGGGGTTTTCCTGCAGGGAAGCACGGGCGTCCGATACGTTGCAGGTCCAACAGTTGCTCCGGGGCCTGTACCGGACCCAGATGAACCACGAGCGCTATTTTCCTGTCGGGCTGTTCCCTTCTTACCGGCAATACTATTTCAATGCCGGGGTGCTGAAGAAGGACGACAACAGCTTTTTTACCGGCCTCATCGCTTTTACCCTGCGTACCCTGCGGCCTTCGCTCGACCCCGACGCAAAAATGTTGTGTGATTCCATCCTGGCTGCCGCGGCCGGGGCGCTGCCCAAATTTCAAAACCGGCGGGGACTGCCCCTGTACAGCTTTTGGCAAACGCGCCCCATCAGGTATTTTCCCAATTCAGGAGTGCTGAGCCTATTCAAGGCCAACGCCCTGCCCGACGATGCCGACTGCACCGCCATCTGCCTGCTGGCTACCGGCGCCGCACCTGCCACCGCGAAGCAAGTACATGACTATTTGCAAGGTTTTTCCAATAACCGGGTGCATAAAGTACGCAGTACCTTCCGGGCCTATAAAAGATTACCCGCCTATTCCACCTGGCTCAGCCATAAAGTTCCTATCGATTTTGACGTGTGCGTACTGGCCAATATCCTGTACCTGGTGCACCAATACCAATTGCCCTATACCGCGGCCGATTCCGCTTCCCTGCACCTGATTTCGGAAGTGGTGCGGAAGCGGGAATACCTGACCGATGCCGTTTTCGCCTCACCTTATTACAACCGCCCCTCCATCATCCTGTACCACCTATCCCGCCTGATGTCGGTGGCCACAATACCCGTACTGGAAGCGCAAAAGGAAGGGATGATCGAAGCGGCGAAGGGGATTTATACCCAAACGGCTGACCTGCACGAAAAGCTGGTCCTTTCCACCGCCCTGCTGCGCTGGGGGGTAAAAGACCCGTACTACCTGCCCCCGGTTCCGGTCCATGCTCCCGATAAATCGGGCTTTGTCTTTTTCGTGGCCAACATGGCCTCCATGCTGCCCAACCCCGTCAACGGCTGGCTTACCCAAAGCCGCCTCGGCCGCTTTGACTACTATTGCCCCGCCTACAACGACCTTTTGCTGTTGGAGAACTTAGTCTGGAGAGGTAGATAGTTTACAAGTTTACGGGTTTACGAGTTGCTGGCGCCCGTCAGGAACTTGTAAACCCGTAAACCCGTAAACTTTTTACTCACCCACACACAAAAAGTACTCATCAATGACCTTCTTCCAGGTGGTGACGGTGGCATCCGTGGAAGCACCCTTGGTAAAGGCATAGCCTTCGGTGCCGGCCTTTAGTTTTTTGTAGAGGCGGGGACAGCGGTTAAAATACAGGAGGTAGGGCACCATGCTTTCCTTGTCACTGGTAAAGTCGGTTTCTTCAATATTCAGCGGGTCGCGGCGGAACATGCCCACGTAAAGGTTCGGGCGGCCGTCGGAAGAGGTAAACTGGTACAAGCCCAGGATCTCGGTGCCGTAAACTTTCTTCACCAGGCAATTGGGCCGTACCTGTTCGGGCCGGTCGGCCAGGTTCTTGAAATAAAAGGTGTCCGACTCGATCAGCACCATGGTGATGCTGTTCACATGGTTGGTGATGGAATAGGTCGTCTTTCGGGTGCTGGTATCGGTTTCCGTAGTCTTTTCCCATTCCACCCGGATCGTGTCGGGGTTGGCCCCGAACATGTTTACGAGGATCTCGCCCTCGTAGGTGCTGTCGAGGGTGACCACCCTTCCATGGAATTTTACAGGGGCGGAGGCTTCCTGGGTAAAGCCGCGCCGCGGGGCAGGTACAAAAGCTACAAGAAGAAAATAGAGGAGAATATATTTCATTTTGCTGCTTTTTTGAGGTGATTGAAAGTTCTGCTTTGGTACCACAGTAAAAATGCCAGAATGCCCTTTTGGGGAAAAATTGTTGAGCTATTTTGGAAGGAAGACGCCCTCTTTTTCTTCCTCCGTTACATTTGTAGTTTCAATATCACAAAAAATGCTGATCAATCAAAGCAAGTACGAAGAGATCCTGGGCCTGTTGCAGCAAAAAGGGGCTACGCTGGTGGCGGTGAGCAAAACCAAACCGGTGGAGGCCATCCGCGAATTATACGAGCTGGGCCAGCGGGACTTCGGCGAAAATTACGTGCAGGAGCTGACCGAAAAACAAGCCCTGCTGCCGGCGGATATCCGCTGGCATTTTATCGGTCATTTACAAACCAATAAAGTAAAATACATTGTTCCCTTTGTGCACCTGGTGCACGGGGTAGACAGTGCCCGGCTGTTACAGGAGATCCATAAGCAGGCGGCGAAGGCGGGCCGGGTGGTCGACGTGCTGCTGCAGGTGCACATTGCCCGCGAGGAAACCAAGTTCGGCTGGGACGAGGCCGAGCTGGACGACTTGCTGCAATCCGGCGCAGAAACCCTGAAGGAATGGAAAAATATCCGGATAAAAGGGCTGATGGGCATGGCTTCTTTCACGGAGGACAAAGGACGGGTACGCAACGAGTTTGATACGCTGAAAGAGCTTTTTGATAAATACAAGGAACTTTTTCCGGAAGGAGCCGCTTCCAACGTTTCCTTTGAAATCCTTTCCATGGGTATGAGCGGCGACTACGCCCTTGCCCTGGAAGAAGGCAGCAACATGGTCCGCATCGGCAGCCTGATCTTCGGCGCCCGGAAGAAAGCCGAATAGGGCAAGTTCGAAATACGAGGTACGAGGTACGAAGTATGGAGGAAAACATGTCTTTTTCCTTACTTCGTACTTCGTACCGTTTACCTCGTACTTGCTCTTTGGCACATTTTTCGACTATAAAGGAAAAAATCTGCTATGAAAAAGGTATATTTTACGGTAATGGCCGCAATCATGAATGCCCTGGCATTTGCCCAGGATGGCGAGACAAAAAAAGTAGATGTCAATATTAATACCGGCGGCGGCGGTGGCAGCGTATGGGGCGCTCCCTGGTTATGGGTGATTGGAGCAGCCGTATTTATTTTACTGCTGGTAGCCCTGACCCGCGGCACCCGCAGGGCCGATTAAAACTGCACCGAATTTATTTTAAAAAAACAAAAGGACTACAAACGCTCTTAGGCAATTTGTAGTCCTTTTGCATTAGAACAACTTATACTCCTTGCCGGCGGCAGCCAACTTAGGAACTTGTCCTTAGTCTGTCCCCACCCCGAACCGTTCGCGCATCTGACGGTCTACCATCCAGCCGGGATACCATTTTTCGGGCTGGCTGATCTTGTCCAGCTGCGAGAGGTCTTCCGGGGACAGCTGCAGGGAGGCCGAGTGCAGGTTGGACTGCAGTTGCTGGGGTGTTTTGGCGCCGATGATGGTGCTGGTAACTCCCTTTTGCTGCCGTACCCAGGCCAGGGCCACTTCGGCCGCGGAAACGCCGTAGCCGTTGCCGATTTCTTTCAGCACGTCGATGATGTCGTAGGCCCTTTCCTTGTTGATCACCGGGAAGTCGAAATTGTCGCGGCGCGAGGCCCCGCCGGTGGAGGTCTGGTCGCGGGAAAATTTTCCCGACAGGAAGCCGCCGGCCAGGGGGCTCCAGGGCATGAAGGCCAGGTGCTGGTCGGCCGCCAGGGGCAGCACTTCCTGTTCCACGTCGCGGTTGGCGATGGCATAAAAATACTGGAGGCCCACAAACTCGTGCCAGCCGTTTTTGCGGGCGATGCCCAGGGCTTTCATCACCATCCAGGCGGGCCAGTTGCACACGCCGATAAAGCGCACTTTACCCGAGGTAACGAGGTCGTGCAGGGTATGCACCACCTGCTCCACGGCGGTGAGCTTGTCCACGCCATGTACGTACAGCAGGTCGATATGGTCGGTTTGCAGGCGTGTGAGGCTTTCTTCCACCGACTGGAACATGTGGTAGCGCGACAAGCCGATCTGGTTGATGCCGTCGCCCATGCGGCCGCGGACCTTGGTGGCCAGGAACAGGTCGTTGCGCTGCAGGCCCGTTTGCTTCAAACCCTCGCCCAGCAACTGTTCCGACTGCCCGAAGGAGTACACGTTGGCCGTGTCGATAAAATTGATCCCCGCATCCGCCGAGATTTTCAGTAATTCATTTACCTCGGCCTGCGTTTGCTTGCCGATGTTTTCCCAAATACCCGCTCCGCCGAAGGTCATGGTGCCCAGGCACAATTCCGATACCAGTACGCCCGTATCGCCAAATGCATTGTACTTCATCTTTTATTATTGTTTGCTTATTTCTGTTCCGTTCTGCCTACAGTATACTATGCCTATTGTCCCTTGTCTATTGCCTATTGTCCCTTACGCCTTGCTCAGGGCCGGCTCCGGCTGCTTTTTGGTAAATACATCCAGCAGGCGCATGATTTCCACGCCGTCGCAGGCAGGGCAGGGGTTGGGGCCTTTGTCCAGGAAGTAGGCCGTCACCTTTTCGATCATCGGCTGCTGCAGGTGGTCCAGCTTTTCGAAGGTGAACTCCTCCACTTCGTCTTCCCGTACCAGCACCAGGCTTCCCTGTTCAAAAACGCTGAAGGCGATGCTGCCTTCGGCGCCAATGATTTCCACGCTGTCCTCGGCCTGCCCTTCGGGAACGGTAAAGCACCAGGTGCCGGTAAACAGCACGTCGTTTTTAAACAGGATGTTGCCGCTGACCAGGTCGTCGGCAGGGTAGTAGTTGCCCTGGTTCAGGGCCATGCCGTGGGCCTGTTTTACGGGTCCGAAGAAATGCAGCATCAGGTCGAGCTGGTGGGGGGCCAGGTCGTGAAAGAGGCCGCCGCCGGAAACTTCCGGGTTGGTGCGCCAGTTGTCGGGGGTTTTGGTGATCATCTTCGAGCGGTGGGGCTGCAGCAGCCGCAGGATCACCAGCCGCACCTCGCCGATGGCATTGGCATCAAGCAGCTCTTTCACCTCGCGGAACAACGCGTGTTCGCGACGGTAATGGGCAACCGCTAATTTCACGCCGGTCTCTTCCGACACCTTCCGCATTCTTTCAGCTCCTTCGAAGTTCAGCGCCATCGGCTTCTCCACGTACACCGGCTTGCCGGCGCGCAGGGCCGCAATGGCGTATTCCTCGTGCTGCTGCGGAGGGGTGGCAATGTAAATGGCATTCACCTCCGGATCGTCGATCAGCTGCCGGGCGTCGGTATACCATTTGGGTACGCCGTGCCGGCGGGCATAATCTTCGGCTTTTTCCGCATTGCGGCGCATTACCGCCACCAGTTTCGAATTGGGCACTTTGTTAAAGGCAGGCCCGCTTTTTACTTCGGTTACATCTCCGCAACCGATAATGCCCCATTGGATCGTTTTCATGTGTTGTAATCGTTAAAAGGTCTTGTAAAATAAGCGTTTTATGAATGTACTGTTTTCTTCCGGATGAAAAAGATCGGCCCGTTGCCGCCAACCGCTTTTCGGGAAGCTTGTAAACCAGCCGGGTTCTTTTGTTTGTCACATTTTTATGAACTTTCCCGAAACGAAAAAACATGTTACTGGGATTTGATATCGGCGGCACCAAATGCGCGGTGGTGCTCGGACACGTAATGACGGCACCCGGGGGGCAAAGCGCAATCCGGGTAGTGGACAAAACCGTGCTGCCGACCAACCGGCCGGTTTATGAGCAGATCGAATGGCTGTTTGCCACGGCCGAAGCCCTGCTGGCAACGAATTCCCTTTCCAAAGTGCAGCTTACCGGTATCGGGCTCAGCTGCGGCGGGCCGCTCAACAGCCGTGCAGGGGTGGTGCTGTCGCCGCCCAACCTGCCGGGCTGGGACGCTGTTCCGCTGGTGGCGCTGGCGGAAGCCCGGTTCGGCCAGAAAGCCCTGCTGCAAAACGATGCCAACGCCTGCGCCCTGGCGGAATGGAAGTTCGGGGCCGGCAAAGGCTTTCAGCACCTGGTGTTCCTCACCTTCGGTACCGGCCTGGGAGCGGGACTGATCCTGAACGGCCGGCTGTATGCGGGCGCCTCCGGCCTGGCGGGCGAGGCGGGTCACCTGCGGCTGGCCCCCCTGGGGCCGGTGGGCTTTGGCAAGGCCGGGTCGTTCGAAGGCTTTTGCAGCGGGGGCGGCATTGCACAGCTGGCGCAGATGAAGGTGCGCCAGCGGCTGCAAATGGGCGAACGGGTATCGTTCTGCGGCAGCCTGGAGGAACTCCCCCTGCTGACGGCAAAAGTCGTGGCGGAAGCGGCCTTCCGGGGCGATGGGGTCGCCCGGGACATTTATGCCACCTGCGGCCACTACCTGGGTCAGGGCCTGGCCCTGCTGATCGACCTGCTGAACCCCGAGTGCATCATCCTGGGCAGCATCTACGGCCGGGCAAAGGAGCTGCTGGAACCCCCGATGCGGGCGGTGCTGGAAGCGGAAGCCATCGGGACTTCGTACCGGGCGTGCGCCATCGTTCCCGCCGGCCTCGGAGCGGCGCTGGGCGATATGGCGGCGCTGAGCCTGGCAACCGCCTGCCGGGACAACAGCTATTGAGCGTACCGGGGCCGCGGGCCCGTTTCCGGTTATGGGTTGCCGGGAAGGGGCTCCTCCGCGGACTTGGCTTTCTCCGCCATCCGCGTCACCACGAATTCGGCCTGGTAGGCCACCTCGCCGGTGGCTTCCGTAATGGCGGTGGTGCTGGCCCCCTTTCCACGGACCTTTCCATAGAGTTTGTCGCCCCTGCCTTCGATGGTCACGGAGGTGTTCTTCAAAAAGCCAAACCGTTCCGAAACACCGGTTCGCTGGTAGAACTTTTTGACCACTTCCTGCGGGGCCGAGCGGGCCGAAACATTCGGGGCGATAAAGCCGTTGACCAGGGGCGAGCCCTCTTCCTGTTCGCTGGTCAGCAGGCCGTTCAGGCGGCTATCCGTCAGCCGGACGGTCATGAACTGCTCCGTTTCCTTTTTGCGGGTGACCGGGGAAACCCCCATATCGGCGCTCATGAGGAACAGGCTGCCGATCTCCGAGCGGTTTCGGGTGTAGAGGTGCAGGTAGCGGGCGTTCTTTTCACCGGGCAA
This sequence comes from Huijunlia imazamoxiresistens, assembly GCF_037132455.1. Taxonomy (NCBI): domain Bacteria; kingdom Pseudomonadati; phylum Bacteroidota; class Chitinophagia; order Chitinophagales; family Chitinophagaceae; genus Huijunlia; species Huijunlia imazamoxiresistens. The sequence goes on from NZ_JBBBEI010000018.1 coordinate 96,296, forward strand.
AGGGTCGCGCAGGGTAACGGTCAGGGGCAGGCTAAACGATTTTCCATAAACCTTTCCCCGGATCTCGCCGGTAAAGTTGCCCGTCAACGCTTTCTGCCGGGGGCGGTTGAGGGAATCGGCAGCCAGCAGGGCGGCGGAGTCGGGGGGCGGGGCCTGCTGCACGGAATCTGCCGGGGCCGCCACCAGGGTCGTCAGCTCCGGTGCGGGCGCAGGGTCGGCTTCCGGAGCCCGGGTGTCGCCGGAAGAACAGGCGCTAAAGAGGGGCAGCGCCAGCAGCAGCCAGCGCCACTGCCGCCCTGCCCGTGCGGGCGAAAAAGTAGGAAACATATGCAGTTCGTTCATGGTGGGGCCTCCTTTGCCGTACAAGATAATTAAATTGCCCTGAACCCCTTATTCCGGCGGCAGAACGGGCAGGTAAATGGTAAAGGTCGTGCCCTTGCCTTCAATGCTTTTGACCGAAAGGGTACCCCTGTGGTTGGCAACGATCTTTTTGCAAACCGTCAGGCCGATGCCCAGTCCTTTGGAACTGGTATGGATTTTCCGGAACAGCTGGAACACTTTTTTCTCAAAGCCCGAAGGAAAGCCGATGCCGTTATCCGAAAAGGTGATCTTGTAGTGGTCGCCGAAGCGGTATTGGTCCTCCAGCACGCGGAACAGGTTGCGGTTCAGCAGGGTGGATTCCAGGCGGATCTCCAGCGGCCGGAGGGGCGAGCGGAACTGCACGGAGTTGGCAATCAGCTCGTAGAACAGCACCACCAGCTGCTGGTGGTCGCCTGTTACCGGCGGAAGGTCGTCGGCGTAGAGGTGCACTTCCACGCCGGCAAAGTCGGTCACCACCTTTTGCTTGGCGATGTGGACCACTTCGTTCAGCGGCACCTCGGTCAGCTTCAGCGGCTCGGTATCGAGCAGGGAATAGCGCTGAATGCCCAGGAGGCGTTCGCGGATGCTGCGGGTCATTTGCAGGATCTTTTGCACCATCTCTTCCGGGGGCTTGGGCGGTTGCGGGCTGAGCAGCAGGTCGGCGTACAGGCTGATCTTGCGCAGCGGTTCCTGCAGGTCGTGGGCCACCACCGTATTGCGCTCCTGCAGTTCTTCGTTGCGCTGTTCGAGCTGGAACATTTTTTCGTCGAGCAGGGCGATCTGCTGCTGCAGCCGGGCCTGCACCTCCAGCAGGGCCGTATTTTCCTGCAGGGCTTTTTCCGCTTTGTTCCGGGCGGCAATCAGTTCCTCTTCGTAGTTCACCCGGTTCCAGAGCGCCAGGCAGCAGCAAACATTCGCGGTCCGCAGCTCCGCTTCGGTCCGCCGGGCGCTGACCAGCACGGGGATGCCGGTGCCGTCGGCGGCCTTCAGGGTCAGGAAGATCTCCTCCGCTGCCTGTTGCATTTTCAGCAGGGGAAAAAAGTGGGTCTGGTAAAAGATCAGGGACGGCAGGGTCAGCAGGACATTCACCTTTTGTCCTTCGAGTGCTTCCGGCGACCTTTGGAGCCAGGCGCACAGGGTATCATTCACCGCCAGGATCCGGCCTTCGTCATCAAAGGAAAACAGGCCGCAGGGGAGGGAGGGGAACTGATCGGTCATATCAGCAAACCTCTTGTGTTTGTAGGGCTTCCGCTGGTGCCAGGTAATCGCGGATGGCGTCGATGGTTTCCATAGGTTCGCTCAGGTGGGGGCAATGGCCGGTGGCCCGCAGCACCCGCAGGTGGCCCCGGGGCAGGTGCCGCTGCAGGTAGTCGCCCACCTCCAGGGGGGCGATGATGTCTTCGGAGCACTGCAGGATCAGGGCGGGGATTTTCAGCTTGGGCAGGTCGCGGCGGTTGTCCGAGAAAAAGGTCACTTCGGCAAACTGGCGGGCAATGACCGGGTCGGTGGAGCAGAAGCTGTCGGCCAGTTCCTGTCCCAGTTCGGGTCGGCCGGGATGGCCCATGATCTGCGGGGCCAGGAAGTTGGCCCAGCCGATATAATTTTTTTCCATGGTAGCGAGCAGGCCCCGGATGTCGGCCGGTGAAAAGCCGCCGGTATAGGCGCCGTCGTTGAGGTAGCAGGGCGAGGGCCCAACCATCACCAGGCGCTCGAAGTAGGCGGGTTCCTCAATGGCGGCCAGCAGCCCGATCATGGAGCTGACCGAGTGGCCGACGAAGATCACCTGCTCCAGCTCCAGGGCGGCACAGATGTCCAGCACGTCCTGGGCATAGCCTTGCAGGGAAGCATAGCGCCCGGGGTTGTAGGCGGAAAGGTCCGAGCGGCCGCAGCCGACATAATCAAACAGGATAACGCGGTAGTCCTCTTCAAAGGCAGGGGTAACAAACCGCCACATGTGCTGGTCGCAGCCGAAGCCGTGGGCGAACAGCATGGGGCGGGTGCCTTTTCCAAAAACCGTTACGTTATTGCGGCGGAGTATGTTTTTGTTCATAATTGAGGGCTAAAGGAACAAGGGCAAGGTAAACAAAGTTGGCAAAACCCGGAAGGCCTGCCCCCAATCCCTAATAACCTAATTCCCAATGAACCCATTCCCTAAAGCTCCTTTCGCTTGCTGGAATCGCGGATGACCAGTTGCGTGTCGAACACCATTTTCTCGAACCGGCTGACCGGCCGCTTGCTTTCAATCAGTTGGATCAGCAGCTCCATGGCCTTCTGGCCGATCTCGAAGGCGGGCTGTACCACGGCCGAAAGGGAAGGGTTGAAAATGCCGGCAGTGGCGGCATTGGTAAAGCCGATCAGGGCAATTTCATCCGGTACACGGATGCCGAGCTGGTGCAGGTAGGCCAGGGTGGTGGTGGTGATGCGGTCCGACATGGTCAGCAGGGCATCGGGGCGTTGGGGCAGCTGCAGCAGCCGTTCCACGGCCGCTTCGGTTTCTTCGGGCACCTGGCCGCCGTGCTGGCAGTAGTGTACCAGGGCCTCGTCGAAGGGAATGCCCTTTTCTTCCAGGGCTTTTTTATAGCCCTGCAGGCGCTCCTGCGTAATAGACAGGCCGGAAGGGCTGGTGATGTGGCCGATGCGCCGGAAGCCCTGGGACAGCAGGTGCAGGGTGGCTTCATAGGCGCCCTTGAAGTTGTTGCAGGTAACCTGGTGGGTGTTCACCTGCTCGGCCACCCGGTCAAAGAAAACAATCGGCAGCCCCTTGTCGTGGATGGAAACCAGGTGGTCGATATCTTCCGTTTCCGCCGACAGGGAAACGATCAGCCCGTCGACCGAACGGGACGACAGGTGGCGGATACTCTTTACCTCGCTTTCGTACGACTCCCTGCTCTGGGTGATGATCACGTGGTAGTCCTTTTTTTCGGCTACCGATTCCATGCCGTTGATGGCCTGGGAAAAAAAGTTGTTGTCGATGTTGCAGATGACCACGCCGATGGACTTGCTGCGGCCCTGCTTGAGGCTCTGGGCAATGGGGTTGGGGCGGTAATGGTGCCGGGCGGCATAGTCGGTAACGGTCTTCCGGGTTTCGGTGCTGATCTCGTGGCTGCCGCGCAGGGCCTTGGAAACCGTGGATACCGATAGGTTCAGCGCCCGGGCAATGTCTTTTATAGTGATGGCCTCAAACCGCATGGCTAAGAGAAAAAGAGGAAAAGGGGTAAAGAGTTAAGGGGGAAAGCTAAGCCTTAATTGGGAAAAAGTAAAAAAAGAGGTCCGGAAAAGCCCAAAAGCAGGGATTGCCCTACAACGTTGTCGTAAAAAAATAATCCCGATGTTCCATTTTTTCGGGGCTAATAGCGCACTTTTGTTGCCCCGGTTTTACGGGGGAAAAGCTGAACAAATTAATTTTTAATCAACAATCATATGAGCATCCTCAATTCATTTCAAATTACCGGTAAAACCGCTTTGGTAACCGGTTGCGACAGAGGTATCGGACAGGCTATGGCCCTGGCCCTGGCGGAAGCCGGTGCCGACATTATCGGCGTATCGAACAACGATACCATCCGCGGCGGCGACACCGAGCAAAAGGTGAAAGCACTGGGTAAGAAGTTCTCTGCCTATGTAGCCGACATCTCGAACCGCGAAGAGATCTACAAGCTCGTGAACGAGATCAAGGCCAACGAAGCCCCGGTGGATATCCTGATCAACAACGCCGGCATGATCCTGCGCAAGCCCGTAGCCGAACACCCCGACGAATGGTGGGATAAGGTGATCGCGGTTAACCTCGATGCCCAGTTCGTGCTGACCCGCGAATTCGGAAAAGATATGATTGAGCGCGGCTATGGTAAGATCGTGTTTACCTGCTCCCTGCTGAGCTTCCAGGGCGGTATCAACGTTCCGGGCTACACGGCTTCCAAATCGGCTGTTGCCGGCCTGGTAAAAGCCTTCGCCAACGAGTGGGGTTCCAAAGGCGTTTGCGTGAACGGTATCGCCCCGGGTTACGTAGCCACCGACAACACCGAGGCCCTGCGCAACGATCCCGAGCGCAGCAAAGCCATCCTGGACCGCATTCCTGCCGGCCGCTGGGCCGAAGCCGAAGACTACAAAGGTCCCGTAGTGTTCCTGTCTTCCGAAGCCTCTTCCTACGTAAACGGCGCGATCCTGCTCGTGGACGGCGGCTGGATGGCACGTTAACTGATGGCATTCTTTAATTTGATATCGGAGTTCACAAGTTCACGAGTTCACGAGTTAGTGGGGAAGGTTGGTTTTTTAAGTTAGCGGAATAGTTCCTCAGATAGGTACTGGAACCAGTTTCAGAATGGCCTTGTTTTTTGGCAATCGCTCCAATTTCTAACTTAGAAAATATAACCGGTTAGCCCGGCTAACTTGTGAACCTGTGAACTGGTGAACTTTCTCTCTTATAACAAATAAAAGTCAACAATAATGGAAGTTAGATTTCATAACAGTCCCAAGGAAGTGAGCCAGATGAACACCCAGCAGTTGCGCGACAACTTCGTGGTGGAAAACCTGATGGTGGACGATAAGATTCAGCTGGTGTATTCGCACTACGACCGCGTGATCGTTGGCGGCGCCCGCCCCGTGCAGCAAACCCTGACCCTGGAAGCGCATCCCGAACTGCGGGCCGACTATTTCCTGGAAAGAAGGGAGCTGGGCGTGATCAACATTGGCGGCGACGGTGTAGTAGAAGCCGACGGCGAAAGCTTTCAGCTGAGCAAGCTGGACGGCCTGTACCTGGGCAAAGGCACCAAGAGCGTGACCTTCCGCTCCAACGATGCCAGCCAGCCGGCCGTATTTTACCTGCTGTCTTCTCCCGCGCACCAGACGTATCCCAACCGTAAGCTGGCCAAGGACGAAGCCAGCCCGCTGACCATCGGCGACCCCCTGACCTCCAACCACCGGACCGTTTACAAATACATCCACCTGGAAGGCCTGAAAAGCTGCCAGCTGGTAATGGGCCTGACCGTGCTGAAGCAGGGCAGCGTATGGAACACCATGCCGTCGCACGTGCACACCCGCCGCATGGAAGTGTACCTGTACTTCGACATCGCCGAAGACCAGCGCGTATTCCACTTCATGGGCGAGCCCAGCGAAACCCGCCACATGCTGCTGGCCAACCAGCAGGCCATCATCTCCCCGCCCTGGTCCATCCACTCGGGTTGCGGTACCGCCAACTACTCCTTCATCTGGGGCATGGCCGGTGAAAACCTCGTGTACCAGGATATGGACGTCGTAGATATCCGTAATCTCCGTTAATATTAGTTTACGAGTTTACAAGTTTACGAGTTAACGAGTTCATCGCTGGCGTCAGCAACTCGTAAACCTGTAAACTTGTAAACTCGTAAACTTTCTAGTTTAGTTCAATCTCATCTATAAAGAACAGCGGCTTCTCTCCCGCGCCGGCCCGTCCTTCGGGAATTTTGGGCAGGGGTTTTACCACTATTTTGATATAACGGGCAGGAGTAGGCGGGAATTGGAGCCGGATGGATCCTTTCAGGTCGTCCAGGGCGGTAAACTGGTTCGAGCTGCCGATAAAAGTAAATTCCTTGCCGTCCGACGAGCGGTAGGCTTCTATGGCCTGCACCGGGTAAATGCGGCTGCCGCCTATGCGCAGGGTATGCACCACTACGCTGCTGACCGTTTGCTTTTCCTCCAGGTCGATAACCGCGGGCACATCACTTCCCTTAAATCCCAGCAGCTCGCTGCTGCGGCTCAATCCCATTTTATTGGTGAGGCCATCTACCAGCGTAAAGGCGCCGTTGCCGGCGAATCCCTGCAGGGGCGCAACGGACAGGGTGATCTTTTTGCCGGTAGCCTTGTTCAGGTTCAGGTCCAGGGTCAGGGTGTCGGGGAACCCGCCCTCCTTGACGGCCGTCAGCCGGCCGCCGCGGCGCAGCATCAGCGGTTCCGTGTAGGGGCGCCAGTTTTCGGTTTCCGCGGCCCGGAAACGGATCTTCGCCTTCGGGTCATTGGTCTGGAGCTGCAGGCCCAGCCCCTGGCGGTTGGGGGCGGGGGACAGGGTGGCCGCGATATCGTAAAAGGCGGTGCTGTAGTTGGCCTTCCAGAGGCGGTAGCGGGCCAGCTGGGCCGGCAGGCGTTTTTCAAAATCCTTCCACGAACGTTTTTCCTTCAAACTCCACTGCGCCTCGCTCAGGGCGCTCATGCGTGGGAAGACCATGTATTCCACCATGCCCGTATTTCGGATGTATTCAGTCCAGAGGTTGCCCTGGGCACCCAGGATGTAGCGGGCATCGGCCGGTGACAGGCCGGCGGGCACGGGTTCGTAGGCATACACTTTTTCCAGCGGCAGGTAACGGCCGATGGTGATGGAGTCCTCGTCGGTTTTCTGGGCCTGGTCGAAATAGGCGTAGGCTTCGGGGGTCATGATCACGGGGTGCTGCTGGCGGGCCGCTTCGATGCCGCCTTTTTCGCCCCGCCAGCTCATGACGACGGCCTGCGGCGCCAGGCCGCCCTCGAGGATCTCGTCCCAGCCGATGATCTGGCGGCCGCGGGCGTTGACGAACTTTTCCATCCGGCGCATAAAATAGCTTTGCAGTTCGGCTTCATTCTTCAGGCCTTCCCCGCGGATGCGCTGCTGGCAGCGGGCACAGCTCTTCCAGTTGGTTTTCGGGGCCTCGTCGCCGCCCAGGTGGATATAGGAAGCGGGAAACAGCTGGAGCACTTCTTCCAGCACCCCTTCCAGGAACTGGAAGGTGGAGTCGTTGCCGGCACAATACACGCCGTTAAAGACGCCCCAGGTTTCCTCTACCTTGTAGGGGCCGGTACCGGGACAGGCCAGGGCCGGGTAGGCCGTAAGGGCGGCCGAGGAATGGCCCGGCATGTCGATCTCGGGGATGACGGTAATGTGGCGGTCGGCGGCATAGCGAACGATCTCTCTGATCTCTTCCTGCGTGTAGTAGCCGCAATAACGGGTGCTGTCGTTGCCGCGGCCGGGAAACCGCCCGATGATGGTGCCGTTGCGGCAGCTGCCGGTAAGGGTCAGCAGGGGATATTTCTTGATCTCCACCCGCCAGCCCTGGTCGTCGGTCAGGTGCCAGTGGAAATAATTCATCTTGTGCAGGGCCAGGTAGTCGAGGTATTTTTTAATAAAGGCCGGCGGGAAGAAATGCCGGGCCACATCGAGGTGCATGCCGCGGTAATTGAAGCGGGGCGCATCCTGAATAGATAGATAGGGTATCAGGAATTGGGTATGGGGAAGGGGAGAGGAGGCCGAGCGGGTTTTTGGGGAGGTGAGTGCCTGGGGTACTGGCCTGTCGGTGGGGAGCAGCTGGATCAGCGTCTGGATGCCGTAAAAGGTGCCGGCATGGGTATCGCCTTCTATGCGGATGCCTTCGTTATCGACGGTAAGGCTGTAGGCATCCTTATCCGGGGCCCTGATAAAGGTGCGGGTGACCAGCAGGATGGAGTTTTTGGTGGCGGTGGTGCCGGTGGGCAGCGACCAGCCATAGACTTCCTTTAAATAGTCGTTGAAAAAGCGGGCGGCTTTGACCTCTTCTTCCCCGGTGGCTACCAGCACGGTTTGCGGGTTAAGGGTAAAGGTTCCCTGCCGCAGTTCCAGCGAGGCGGGTTGCGGAATGATGCTGACCTGCTGGGCAGGGGCGGCAAGGCCGCACAAAAAACAAAAAAGGACCAGGATCGTTTTTCCCATGTACACGTTTTGAAGGGCCAATTTAAGAAAGCCTGTCGCTTCCCGGCGATTGTTGGGCACTTCCTGGTGGAATTAGCGTTTCTTTTACTGACCGGAATTCTTCGAAAACCTGATTTAGGTCAGCTTCTGTTCCGGCCGGTGCCCGAAATTTGCTGCCTGAAACGGCACTTATTTATTGCGCAAATAATAAAAGTATTTAAGACTTTCAAATCCTTTTTAATACAGAACCGATGATCACAGCCAAGCAAAAAGAACTGATCCAGGCTACCGTTCCCATTCTTCGGGAACACGGCGTTGCCCTGACCACCCATTTTTACAACCGCATGTTTACCCATAACCCCGAGCTGAAGAACGTCTTCAACATGGGCAACCAGAAGAACGGGAAGCAGCAGATGGCCCTGGCCATGGCCGTGCTGGCCTATGCCGAGCACATCGAAAATCCTTCGGTGCTGGGGCATGCCGTCGGCCGCATCGGCTACAAGCATACCAGCCTCGATATCCGGCCCGAGCATTATGCCATCGTAGGCAAGCACCTGCTGGCCTCCATCAGCGAAGTGCTGGGGGAAGGCGCCACCCCGGAGCTGATCGAAGCCTGGGCGGTGGCCTATGGCCAGCTGGCCGACATCATGATCGGCGTGGAAAGCGGCTTCTATAAGGATTCCGTGGCCCAGGACGGCGGCTGGACCGGCTGGCGGCCGTTTATCCTGAAAGAGAAAGTGCAGGAGTCCGGCGAGATCACTTCTTTTTACCTCTACCCGGCCGATGGCGGCAAGGTGGCGCCGTTCCTGCCCGGCCAGTACATCAGCGTCCGGCTGTTCCTGCCCGAGCTGCACCTGTTCCAGCCCCGCCAGTACAGTCTTTCCGCCGCCCCCAACGAACGCTTTTACCGCATCTCCGTAAAACGGGAAGCGGGCAGCCAGCACCCCGACGGCATGATCAGCAACCGCCTGCACGACCACGTGGCCGTGGGCGACGTGGTGGAGCTGGCGCCTCCCTTCGGTGGCTTTACCCTGGATGCCGCCAAGGAAACTCCTGTAGTGTTTATCAGCGGCGGCATTGGCCAAACCCCACTGCTCAGCATGCTGGAATCGCTGGTGGAAAGGGGCAGCAAACGCAAGATCACCTGGATCCACGGCAGCCGCAACAAGGAAGTGCACGCGTTCAAGGAACATGTGCACGCCATGACCTCGGAGCATGGCGGGGTGCAAAAGCACTACTTCTACGATTCCCTGGAAGCAGCCGAAGAACACGAATACGAAGGCATCGTGGAGCTGGAACGGTTAAGCGACGAAGCCCTGCTGCCGGATGCCGACTATTATGTCTGCGGACCCTCGGCCTTTATCAAAAAACAATATAAGGACCTGGTGGCAAAGGGCGTGCGTCCGGAAGCTATTCATTACGAAGAGTTCGGACCGAGCATCCTGAGCCTGGACTAAGGCATGGTACACAACCATAAAAAAAATGAACCCGGCGGGTTCATTTTTTTTGCATTGATTCCGAGCAAACGATGGGCAGCATGCGAGTGGCTGCAACGGTTTTGCTTCCTAAAAATACGAAATTTAAGCGGGTACTTTTTCGTCCGCGATCTTTTCCGCCAGCCATAAAAATTCTTCCAGGAAGAGGTCGATACTTTTTTGGAAGGAGGCGTCACAGAGTGCGCCGTTTTTGTCGAATTTCTTGTCCACAAACGGAATGATCAGCATATGGGGCGAGCCGATGCCGAAGAGGGCAAACACCAGCTGCTGCAGCTGCAGGGCGGCGCGCATGCCGCCCAGGGCGCCGGGAGAAGCGGTGACAATACCGAAGACCTTGTGCTGCTGTTTGGGAAAATGGTCCAGCAGGTTTTTCAGGGCGGGAGAGTAGCTGCCGTTGTATTCGGGCGTCACCAGGATAAAGGCGCTGGCGCCAAAGATCCGGTCGGCCAGGGGCCGGTATTTTGCCGGGGTTTCGTCCGGTGAAGCAAATACGGCTTCCATGGGCGGAAGGATATGCTGCTTCAGGTCGATGAGCCCGATTTCATGTTCAGTCCGTTGCTGTAACATCTGTTGCAGGGATACCGCTACGCGGTGCGTCAGGCTGCTGGTCCGCGGGCTCCCCGATAATATTTCTATCTTCATAACCGACTAATTTACACGCTGCACCTTACCCAACAAAATCATTGCCATAAGATAGCGTTTACGCGTTTACAAGTTGACGGGTTCACAAGTTTACGTTCCTGAGTTCCTATGTTCCTGAGTTACCTGCGCCCGTTGGTTTAGGCGGGTTTGATTCCTTACCTTAGGGGCAACCAAATTTTTCTATCCAGCAATGAAAACGGTAAAAAAATTAACGATAGCGGCCTCTTTGATGATGGCGCTGGCCGCCTGCGGCGGGAATTCCTCTTCGGAAAAAGCACCGGAAAGTGGTACGGAAGGTGGGGCAACGACAACCTCTACTGTCGACATTACCAAGGATCCCAACTACGCCAAGGGGCTGGAGATCGAAGCCAAAAATGATTGCGGTACCTGCCACAAGATCAACGAAAAGCTGACCGGCCCTTCCTTCCACGAGATTGCGGAGCGGTACGCCAATGCCGATGAAGCCACCATCGATTCGCTGGCGGCAAAAGTGATCCGGGGTGGCGCGGGCAACTGGGGCCAGGTGCCCATGACGCCGCATCCCAACCTGTCGCAGGAGGATGCCAAAACGGTGGTGAAATACGTGCTGCTGATGAAGAACGCCTAAGGCCCGCTTTTCAATTGCCGCATCCGCATAGCTCATAAGGGAGACGAGCCTGTCCGCCGGGACAGGCCCCTCCCTTTTTTATTGTAAGCGCCGCTTCACTGTTCTTTTTCTCTTTTTCCGCTTAACCTCTTAGCTCTTCGATGATGGATTGCCCTTCACTTCCGTCGCCGCTGGTCCAGCGCCAGCTTTCGTGCAGGCGGAGGCGGCCGTCGGGCAGCAGCTCGGGCACCGAATGGCAGGTGCCGGTCATCAGCTCGCCCTTTACATTGACGTGGTGGTAGCGCATGTCCAGTGAGCCGTCGGGATTTTTCAGGGCGATCAGGTGGCCCGACAGGATGTTGCCGCCTTTATAGGTAGCCGTTACAATATTTTGCGCTTCGCTGTACTCGAATTCGGTGGCTGTACCGACTTCGCCATTCGCACTGTTTTGTACGGACCGGAACCGTTTGTTGTGGTAGTGGATCATGGGGGTATATCCGTTTGGGTAAAAAAAAGCCGGGGCATATTACCCCGGCTTGAATCATTATTTTGGAAAGGTTTTAGTCGACTTTAGAGATCTTGATCAGGTTGGTCGGCAGGTGCAGGGGTACCGGCGTGCTTCCGGTATTCACCACGATGTCGCCGCTTTTCAAAAATCCTCTTTCTTTCAGGATGTTCACTTGGTCGAACAGGATATCGTCCAGGCTTTCCTCTTCGCCATAGTAGAAGGCGCGTACGCCCCAGCTTAAGCTCAGTTGGTTGAGCAGGGAACGTTCCTTGGTGAAGATGAAGAGGGGCGATTTGGGGCGGTAGCTGCTCAGCATAAAGGCGGTGTAGCCGCTCTGGGTCATACCGATCAGGGCGTCGGCATTTACATCCTTGGCGATCTTACAGGCGTTGTAGCAGATGGCATCGCTGAGGAAGGAAGGCGATTTGGGCTGGGGTTTCAGGTCCTCTTCGCGGTTGTAGCGGTACTCGGTCTTTTCTACTTCCAAAATGATCTTGCGCATGGTTTGCACCACCAGGGCGGGGTGCTGGCCGGTGGCGGTTTCACCGCTCAGCATCACGGCATCGGCGCCTTCCAGTACGGCGTTGGCCACGTCGGTGATCTCGCTACGGTTGGGTTTAATGCGGTCGATCATGCTTTCCATCATCTGCGTGGCCACGATCACGGGCTTGGCGCGGTGGATACATTTGCGAATGATCTCGCGCTGGGCCATCGGCACTTTTTCTACCGGCAGCTCCACGCCCAGGTCGCCACGGGCCACCATCACGGCATCGGATTCCACGATGATATTGCGCAGGTCCGCCAGGGCCGAAGGCATTTCGATCTTGGCAATTACCTTGGAGTTGCTGTTGCGTTCGGACAGTCTTCTTTTCAGGTCGATGATATCTTCTGCCTTGCGTACGAAGGAGAGGGCCACCCAGTCGAGCTGCTGCTGGATGATGAAGTCCAGGTCGGCAATATCTTTTTCGGTCATGGCCGGCAGTGAGATCTTGGTATCGGGCAGGTTCACGCCTTTTTTGGGCGACAGGATGCCGCCGTAGGTCACGGCTACTTTCACTTCGCCGTCGGCAGTGATTTCAATGACGACAACTTCCAGCTTGCCGTCGTCGATCAGGATCTTGTTGCCCACTTCCACGTCCAGGTGCAGGTTGGGGTAGGAAACGTAGATCTTTTCCTTGGTACCGATCACTTTCTCCTTGGAGGTAAAGGTGAGCACGTCGCCGGGCTGGATCTCCAGCTTGCCGTTTTCGATATCACCCACCCGCAGCTTCGGTCCCTGCAGGTCGCCCAGGATGGAAATGTTGTAGGGCTGGGTAGCATTGATCTTGCGGATGTACTCGATCACCTGCGCCTTGTCCTCGTGGGTACCATGCGAGAAGTTGAGCCGGAATACGTTTACGCCGGACTTCACCAGTTCCAGCAGCTTTTCGTAGGTGTTGCAGGCAGGGCCTACGGTGGCTACGATCTTGGTGTGGTGAAAGGTGTGTTCGATACCTGCTTCTTTGTCCATTTGCGTATGTAAATACTTGTCAATGTTTTTGCTCATAATTGAAACGCTTAAAGGAAATTTACTCTCCACCCGTTGATAAAGAATTTTTCAAATGACAGTACAACTTTATGAAAAACTTTTATAGGAGACAAGAAAGTACTTTTTAAATAATTTTTTTTACTGCTTCCAGGTCATACGGCAGGCAGGTTTGTATAAGAAGGAACCGGAATCCTTTGCAAAGGTATCCCGCTGCGCCTTGTATGGAAAACTGATTCCTGCACGTAAACGACCTGATTATCGTTTTGTAAAGAGCTGTAGATAGGAGGGTTCCTGGTTGAGGGCCGTTGCGGGCCCGGGAGGATAAAGGGGGACCCGGCGCGTTTTAGCTGGCGAGGATCTTGACGATCTTCATCCATTCTTCGCTGATCTTTCCTTTCTTTTTACTTACCTGGTCCAGGGGAATGTAGTTCATGCGGTTGTTCTGGATGCCCACGAACACGTTGTGGCGTCCTTCCAGCAGGCATTCCACGGCATGGTAGCCCATGCGGCTGGCGATCAGCCGGTCGAGGCAGGAAGGCGAACCGCCCCGCTGGATGTGTCCCAGGATGCATACGCGGGTATCGATGTTGGGCAGGCGTTTTTTGACCACCCTTGCCACCATATCGGCGCCACCGAACTCGTCACCTTCGGCCACGACGATAATATTTACGAGCTTCTTGCGGCGCTCTTTTTCGGCCAGGGAGGCAATGATGTTGTCGATGTCGGTCTTGCGTTCGGGGATGAGGATGCTTTCGGCGCCGGTGGCGATGCCCGAGTGCAGGGCGATGTAGCCGGCGTCGCGGCCCATTACTTCCACGATGAAGAGGCGGTCGTGGGCGTCGGCGGTATCGCGGATCTTGTCGATGGCTTCCACGGCGGTGTTCACGGCCGTATCGAAGCCAATGGTGAAGTCGGTGCCGGCGATGTCTTTATCGATGGTGCCGGCCAGGCCGATGACGGGGATGTCGTACTCCTTGCTCAGGGCCATGGCGCCTTTAAAGGAGCCGTCGCCGCCGATGACCACCAGGCCGTCGATGCCGCGGGCCTTCAGCACGTCGTAGGCCTTCTTGCGGCCTTCGGGCTGGTAGAATTCCTTGCAGCGGGCAGTTTTAAGGACGGTGCCGCCGCGCTGGATGATGTTGGCTACGGAGCGGGACTCCATTTTGAAGAGGTCTTCTTCAATCAGACCCTGGTAGCCCCTCATGACGCCATACACTTCCAGGCCATAATATAGGCCGGTACGCACCACGGCCCGGACGGCCGCATTCATACCGGGCGAGTCGCCACCGGAGGTCAGTACTGCAATACGGTTTACTTTCTTTTGCATTTCTGGTAACTGTTTCTAATCAAAATACAAAGCATTCAAAAATCAAGGGTTCAAAAATAGGGTTTTGTAACAACTATAGCGGACAATTCAATCCGGTACCTCAAATAGAATTTGGTGTTATATGTGCCTTCCGGTTGCGGGATCGGCCGGTGGAAACAGGGGGAGCGGAGGGGTTGCCAGGGAATTGGCAAACAAGGACTTAAGGGGGAATGGCGTTTTTTTTGATGGGCGGGAGGGTTGGCCGGAAATTCCAGGACACCTCTACAATTGAGGCAAACTCGCCCCAAAAAGGAGGAGCGGATCTGAAAATTAGCTCCGCTGGAACCCATTGCCCTGTAGCCCGGCAATGGCACAGTATTGGAACTCATCCCTGGAACACGCCTTTTAATCCTTAACCATTTGTTTATGAAAAGAAAGTTTACCACCACTGTATGTACCCTACTCATTGCTCTGGTCGCTTTCAGTAACAATCTACCCCCCGCCGATACCAATATTACCCGCAAAACCGAGCTGGATTTACACGAGTCCGGACCGGGCATTTACAATTCCGGCTGGGAATCCGTTTCGGCCTGGGCCTCCCAGCGGGAAGGCAGCACCACTACCTGCCAGTTCAACCGGCCGGCAGCGGAGATCACCGCCTCGGTCCTGGCCAACGGCGTTGTGCTGGTGTTTGCCCGCAATTTATGGACGGAGGAGCCCTCCTTTGTGGAACTGGGCGCTCCGGACAAGCCCATTAAAATGCCGTTTTACTTTTTACCGGATTTCGACAAGCCGGATTATTCGGAAATGTGGAGCTTTTCGCCGAAGGAAAATGCCATCCAGCTTACCCTGCAGGTAAAAGGCGCCAACGCCACCTGGTCGCCGGGAACCAAGGTGGAATTCCGCTACATGGTGATCTCCCGGGAAGCGCTGCAACGCAAAGGGCAAACGGTTGCTTCCGTCCGGAAAATGCCCTATAACGATGTGGTAGAAACCTTCGCCCTGAATTAAGCCCTACACCCCGGGGCAGGCAGGAAGGGCTTCCTGCCTGCCCCTAACCATATAATACCAAGAAAAACCAACTATTCCATTTCCCCTTCCATTGTGATGGTATTTTGAAGGCGCTGCCGGTTGCGCCCCGCGTAGGGTGGGTATCGGCAGCTTACCTTTTTCCTTCCTTTTTGTCCCCAGCCTATTGCTTATTGCCCATTCCCGCCGCTCCCTTATTTTTGACGCATGCATACCATACTCATAACGGGGGCCAACGGCTTTATCGGTCATTACCTGTCGGAACTGCTGTTGCAAAGAAACCACCGGGTGATCGCCACCGGAAAAGGGCCCTGCCGGTTACCCTTTACCCACCCGCAATTCCGGTACGAACCCCTGGATTTCGAGGACGAACAGCAAGTGGCGTCCCTGCTGCAACAGTACCGGCCCGACGTAGTGGTGCATGGCGGGGCCATTTCGAAACCCGACGTTTGTGAAAAAGACCGCGAAGGAGCGTACCGCACCAATGTTACCGGCACGCTGCACCTGCTGCAACAGGCAGCCCTGCTCCAAAGCTTTTTCCTGTTCATCTCTACCGATTTCGTATTCAGCGGCGAGAAGGAAACCTATACCGAGGAGGATGCCACCGGACCGGTAAACTATTACGGTCAAACGAAAGTGCTGGCCGAAGATGCGGTTAAAAATTATCCCTTTTCCTGGAGCATCGTCCGTCCCATTTTGGTTTACGGTGCTCCCCGCTCGGGCCGCGACAATATTCTTACCAACGTGGCCGTCGCACTGAAGCGGGGCGAAAACCTCAGCATCTTTACCGACCAGCTTCGGACCCCCACCTTTGTGGAAGACCTGGTGGCAGGAATGGTGCAGATCATCGAACGCCAGGCTACCGGCATCTACCATCTTTCCGGCGCCGACCAGCTGACCCCTTACCAGATGGCCTGCGCCGCCGCCGACCACCTGGGTCTGGACAGCAGCCGCATACGGCCGGTAACCGCCGACTTCTTCGCCCAACCCGCCAAACGCCCGCCCCGCACCGTTTTCGACCTCTCCAAAGCCCAAAAAGACCTCGGCTACCAGGCGACGCCCTTTTCCGAGGGGTTGAAGCGAACTTTTAAGTAGTTCCTGGGTTCCAAAGTTCCTGCGTTCCTGAGTTTTCTGGAGGAAGAGTTTGTAGGATAGGCGTACGGCGCTTTTGGAAAGTTTTTAGGAAAATTTTTCTAAAGGCAATCCAAACCGTTTCACCGATCGTACATGATGCATATTTCGCAACCTCTTAATCATTATTTATGAAACGCAAGATCATTACAGGACTCGTTGCCGGTCTGGCACTGGCGGGAGGCGTGCTGTGGGCCGCCGACCATATTGATGCGCCTATGGTTACGGGTGCGGGCAGTACCAGCGCCGGCACCGACATTACCGACATTTACGCCTTTCAAAGCCCGGCCGACAATTCAAAGATGGTGTTCGCCTGCAACGTTATGGGATTGATGTCGCCTATGGCAACCGCTACGGCGCAGTTCCCTTCCAATACGCTGTACGAATTTAATATCGACAATACCGGCGATAACGTGGAGGACCTTGTCCTCCAGTGCCTGGTGCAGAACGGAAAACTTCGGGTGTACGGTCCCGTGGCCCCGGCTACCACCGGCACCATGAGCGCTATCCGCACTTCCGCCCCGATGACCGAAGCCGCAGTAACGGCTTACGGCTCGTCTCCCGCCACCGGTATGAACAACAACGGCATCCGGGTCTTTGCCGGTCCCAGGGACGATCCCTTCTTTTTCGACCTCACCCGCTTTAAAGAGATCATGGCCGGCACCCAAACGGCCTTCCGCAGCCCCGGCATGGACACCTTTGCCGGTACCAATGTCCTATCCATCGTCGTGGAAGTTCCCAAGTCCCTGCTGGGCAGCGCCGCCACCCTCAACGTATGGGCGGAAACGAAAACGAAGCAATAAGCAATAAGCAATAAGCAATTCGCTTTGAGCGACCACTCCTTTCGCATCACTTCTTTCTTTCCCGTAAATCATTTCAATCAGCAATTATGAAACGCATCAATAAATTATGGGCGTTCGTGCCCTCATTGGCTCTTGTGCTGCTGGCCGGCTGCAAGAAGGACAAAGACGATAAAGACAGTTTCGATACTTCAGGTACCTACATGCAGAAAGACCAGATGGCAAGGCCCGCCATCAATACGGTATTCATCGGCATGGCCCGCAAGGACGAATTTAATGGCACCGTTCCTTCGGCCATGAGCGCGGCGTTTAAAACAGATTTCGTCAACAAGCTCACCGCCTTCGGCTATATGGGCAATGCCCTGGGCATGTCCAAAGACCAGTTCGCGACGGCCCTGGTGACCGACGTGCTGAACGTAAAAATGAGCGGCACCACCACCTTCTTCGACGGCACCAACGTGCTTACGGGAAGAGCACTCGCCGACGACGTGATCGACACGGAACTGCTGCTGCTCTTCGGCGGACCTGCCGGAACCGCCAACCCCGGCCTGACGAAGGATAACGTCAACAGCAACGACAAGGCTTTTTTGAATACGTTTCCTTACCTGGCAGCGCCCTTTTAGTGGTTCCTTTTCAGGAAGCGGCGCTGCGTCGCTGCGCCGCTTCCCTTTTTGTTTCCCGGCAAGAGAAAATAACGTCTAATCCAGTTAGTATGAAACCCTTTTTTTTATTTATCCTCGTGGCCGCCATCGCGGCGGGCTGTGCCCGGAAACAGGTGGCACGGCCGGAAGATTATGCCCCTTTCCTGCAACCGGCGCCCCTGGGCGCGGCAGTGCACCGGCAGCAGCAGGAGCTGTCCTTCTGGATCGGCCGGTTGCAGCAGGATACCGGCAGCTTCGTGAACCTGCTGGAGGTGGCCGGCAACCGGCTGGCCCTGTTCCATTTAACGGGCCGGGTGCACCACCTGCAGGCCGGCGACTCGCTGGTGGCCGCCGCCGCCCGGAAGCTGAATAACAGCGATCCCGCCATCCTGCAAATGCTGTCCCAGGTCTCCATCACCCGCCACCGCTTTTCCGATGCCGCGGCCTATAACGAAAAAGCCCGCCGGCACGGTGCTTCCCCTTTCCAATATCACCTCATCGCCTTCGATGCGGCCATGGAAGTGGGCCGCTATGCCGAGGCCGGCAAATTCCTGGCCGCCCTGAAGGATAAAGTCTCCTTCGACTATCTTATCCGCCGGGCCCGCTACGAAGACCACCAGGGTCATACCGACGCCTCCATAACCGCCATGGAAGCGGCTTTTGATAAGGTAAAGGGGTTATCCCAAAAAGGACTGTATTGCTGGACCCTTTCCAACCTGGCCGACCGCTATGCCCATGCCGGAAGGATAAAGGATGCCTATGCCGCCTACCTGGCGGTTTTGCAAAAAGATGGGGCCTATTTCCACGCCCTGAAGGGCATTGCCTGGATTGCCTGGTCGTGGGACCACAATACCAAGGAAGCCGAACGCATATTACGGTTCATCGAAGGGCAGACGCCTGCACCCGACCTGTACCTGGCTCTTGCCGGTATAGCGGAAGATGAAGGCAGGGAACAGGAAAAGGAGCAGCTTACCCGCCGGTTCGTGGCAGCTGTCCGCCATCCCGATTACGGCGATCAGTACAACAAATACCTGGTGGACGTGCTGGCGCCCCAACATAGCGACCAGGCGCTGGAGCTGGCGCAACGGGAAGTCCAGAACCGCCCCACCACCGAAAGTTATTTGGAACTGGCCTGGGCCCTGCATCATAAAGGCGATCATCCCAAAGCTTTGTCCATTTACCAGACCTACGTGGCCGGCCGAACCTTCGAGCCCGATGCCGCTTATAAGGGCGCCTTTATCCTCAAAGCTGCCGGCAGGGAAAAAGAAGCGGCCCGATTAAAAGAACGTTGCCTGGAAAGCGCCTTCGAACTCGGTCCCGTAAAGATCAAAAAGATGGAAGAAATACCCCTGCCCCGCTACTGTGTTTTAGGAAAGGTAGTCCGGCTGAAAATGTAAAATATAAAATGGAAAATATAGAATGTAAAATATGGAACGAAGCATGTAAAACAGAATAGTAAAACGGTAACGAATAGGGTTCGGAACCCTTTCCACGACCCAACTCGTGAACCCGTAAACCCGTAAACTATTCATCAGGACATCATCAGCACGTTCACACTTCGCTGCAGGATATTGAAAGCGATTTCGGCCATCAGGTTTTCCTTGTCCAGCGTGGGGTTGACCTCGGTGATCTCGAAGCCGCAGACCTTGCGGTTTTGCATCAGCTTGCTGATCAGGTCTTCGGCTTCCCGCTCCCGCAGGCCATTGGTAACCGGTGTGCCTGTGCCTTTGCTGATGGAGGAGTCCAGGCAGTCCACGTCAAAGGAAACAAAGATGTCCGTACAATCGCCCAGGTAGCGGGTGATCTGGCGGCTGATCTGTTCCGCCCCTTTTTTGCGTACTTCCTTGGTGGAGATCACCTTGATGCCGTATTTGTCGATCAGGAACTTTTCTTCTGCTTCATAATCCCGCAGGCCGACCAGCACGATATCTTCTCCCAGTATTTTCGGGTGGATGCCTCCCACGTTCTTCAGGGCGTTCCAGTGGTTGACCGTCTCTTCGTCGAGGGCATGGACGGCCGAGTCGGCATTGTCCTCATCCAGCGAAGCTGCCAGGGGCATGCCGTGCAAATTTCCCGAAGGGGTGGTGTAGGGCGTGTGCAGGTCGGCATGGGCGTCGAGCCAGACCACGCCCAGCTTGCTGTGGGGCCTGGCCATTTTGATGCCGGCCAGGGTGCCGCCGGTCGTGCTGTGGTCGCCGCTAAGCAGGACGGGAAAAAAATTGGAGCGTACCGTTTCACACACCGCCCGGCTTACCTTTTCGTACATGTTCACGATGCCTTTGATCCGCTTGGCATAAGGCGACTCGATGGGTTCGTACAGCAGCTTGTTTTCGTGGGGAATCTTTTCGGAGGGGAAATGGATGAAGAAGTTGCTCATGAAGTCCAGCGCCGCAATTTTAATCGCTTCAATGCCCAGGCTGGCGCCCCGGGTGCCGGCGCCTATCTCAGAAGGTACTTCGATCAGCTTGATGTTCTTCATGCGGCTTCAGTTTCAACAGTACGACAAGTTAAGATAAGTTCCCGAGTTCCTAAGGTCCTGAGTTAGGCCTGGCCGGATGGAAGTGCCCGAAACCAAAGCCAAACTCAGGAACTCAGGAACTTAGGAACTCAGGAACTCTCTTATATTTGTCTGCAATAAACCGGGTTACTTGTGCGATTAAAATCATTAGAAATCAAGGGCTTTAAGAGTTTTGCCGACAAAACGCTGGTCAATTTCGACGAGAACATCACCGGCATTGTCGGGCCCAACGGCTGCGGCAAGAGCAATATCGTCGACAGCATCCGCTGGGTCATCGGCGAGCAGAAGATCAGCCACCTGCGCTCGGAGAACCTCGAAAGCCTGGTGTTCAACGGCTCCAAGACCCGCAGCGCCAGCGGCCTGGCCGAGGTCAGCCTCACCTTCGAGAACACCAAGAACCTGCTGCCCACCGAGTTCAACATCGTCACCATAACCCGGAAGTTCTACAAAAGCGGCGACAGCGAATACCGCCTCAACGACGTGCAGTGCCGCCTCAAAGACATTCAAAACCTTTTCCTCGACACCGGCGTATCCACCGACAGCTACGCCATCATCGAGCTGGGCATGGTCGATGACCTCATCAAAGACAAGGAAAACAGCCGCCGCCGCATGCTCGAGCAGGCCGCCGGTATCTCCATCTACAAAACCCGGAAAAAAGAAGCCCGGCAGAAGCTCGACGCCACCGAGCAGGACCTCGCCCGCATCGAGGACCTGCTGTTCGAGATCAACAACCAGCTCAAAACCCTCGAAAACCAGGCGAAGAAAGCCCAGAAGTATTACGAAATCAAAAAGGACTACCGCGAGGTCAGCATCGAGCTGGCGAAGGCGTCGCTGGAAGGATTTACGGAAGTGTTCAAAGAGCTGAACGAAAAGCACGACGCCGAAACCGACCGCCGGGTACGGCTGGAAGCAGCCATCGCCACCGAAGAGGCGGCCCTGGAAAGCGAAAAGCTCGCCTTCGTGGAAAAGGAACGGGCACTGCACAGTATGCAGCAGGGCTTTAACGAGCTGGTGCAGCAGGTGCGCACCCGCGAAAACGAAAAGAACCTGGCGGCCCAGCGCCTCGAACACCTGAAAGAACGCGAAGGCAGCCTCACCCAGTTTTTGCAAAAAGCCGGCGGCCAGATCACCGGCATTGAAGAGAGCCTCGAGTTTACCCGCGGCCAACTGGAGGACGAAGAGTCCGCCTATGGCGATTATGCCGCCGAGCTGGAAGAGCTGCGGGCTTCGGTAGATGCGCAGCGGCGGGTGCTGGACGAACGCCGCTCGGCGCTGAACAGCCTCCGCAACGCCTACCAGCAGGTGCAGCGCAGCCAGTTCGAAGCCGAAAAAAAGGTGGCCGTGGCCGATACCTCCATCCAGAACCTCCAGCGGGCCATCGGGCAGGCCGAGGAAGAGCAGGCCAACCGCGAAGAGCTGCTGGTGCAGATCGAGCAGGAGCGGGGCTCGAAGGAAAAGCAGTACAACGAAAAGCTGCTGGAGCTGGAACAGCTGCAGGAACAGCAGCAGCGCACCAAAGAGCAGATCCAGCAGACCCAATCCTCCCTGGAAGGCCTGCGGGCCCGGCTGGCGGAAGAAAGCCGCAAGCTCGACGCCAAACGCAACGAACACGCCCTGCTCAAAAGCCTCGTGGATAAGATGGAGGGCTATCCCGAAAGCGTCAAGTTTTTGCACAACAACAAGGGCTGGAACCATACCGCGCCCATCCTGTCCGACATCATTTACGTAAAGGAAGAATACCGGGCCGCCGTGGAAAACGTGCTGGAGCCTTATCTCAACTACTACGTGGTCAACAACCTCGGGGAAGGCATGCAGGCCGTGCGCCTGCTGGACGGCAACAAAAAGGGCAAGGCCAATTTCTTTTTACTGGATAAGGTAACCGCCGACAGCAACCTTGCCCGCCAGCCGCAGCCCGAAGGCACCCTGCCGGCCCTGGAGGTGATCGAGGTGGACGAGCTGTACCGCCCCCTGGCCGAACAGCTGCTGGGCAACGTGTTCATTGCCGAGGACGAATCGGCCCTGGAACACAGCAACGGGGCAGTGATCTTGGAGCGCCACGGCCGCTACGTAAAAGGGCATTACACCCTGGGCGGCGGCAGCGTCGGCTTGTTCGAAGGCAAGAAGATCGGCCGGGTGAAAAACCTCAAAAAACTGCAGGAGCAGATCGAGGAACAAAAGGCCGTGGTGGAGGAATACCAGGGACAGATCCAGGACCACCAAAGCCAGCTGGCCCGCCTCAATGGCGCCCTGAAGGATGGTTTGATCCGGGAGGCCGAGCGCCAGATCCAGCAATTGAACAACCAGGTCTACGCCCTCCAGAACAAGCTGGAAAACTTCCAGCACTCCCAGGGGCAGTCGCGCCGCCGCCTGGAAGACCTGAACGAGCAACTGGTACAGACCGGCGCTTCGGTGGAAGCCGTGCGCCGCGACCTTCAGGCCCTGAACGAGCAGATGGCCGGCCTGGGCGACCAGGTGCAGGAAGCCGAAACGGGCTACCGCAACATCGAGCTGCAGTACAACGAGGTAAACAACGAATACAACAACCTCAACCTGCAGGTCACCCGCCAGCAAAGCAAGATCAATGCCCTGAAGCAGGAACTGCAGTTCAAGACCAACCAGCTGACCGACCTGAAAGCCCAGGTGACCGCCAATACCAAACAGCTGCAGGAAACCTCCGGCAACATCAAGCAGTCGGCGGAAAACCTGGAAGAGATCCGGCAGACGCTGGTAGAGCTGATGCGCCGCCGCGAGGAGGAGCAGGATTTATTGAACAAGGCCGACCAGGAATACTATAACCTCCGCAACCAGCTCTCCGCCAAGGAAAGCGCCCTGCGCCAGCAGGTAAAGGAAAAGGACCAGGTGGAACACCAGCTGTCGGATATCAAGGACAAGCTCAACGACGTAAAGCTGCGCCTGGCGGGCATGAAGGAACGCCTGCAGGTGGAATTTAAAATAAAGCTCGAAGACATCCTCGACGAGCCCCGCACCACCAAAATTCCCGTGGAGGAGCTGCAGGAAAAGTCGGACCGCATGAAGAAGCGCCTGGAAAACCTGGGCGAGGTGAACCCCACGGCCATCGAGGCGTACGAGGAAATGAAGAAGCGCTACGACTTTATCGAGGAGCAGAAGAATGACCTGGTGTCGGCCAAGCAAAGCCTGCTGCAAACCATTGCCGAGGTGGAGACCACCGCCAACCAGAAGTTCCTCGACACTTTCACCCAGGTGCGGGAAAACTTTATGAAGGTCTTCAAGGCCCTCTTTACCGAGGACGACCAGTGCGACCTGCTGCTGACCGAGCCCTCCAACCTGGCCGAGACCGGCATCGACATCGTGGCCAAGCCCAAAGGCAAGCGTCCCAGCAGCATCAACCAGCTCAGCGGGGGAGAGCGCACCCTGACAGCCACCGCCCTGCTGTTCGCCATTTACCTCATCAAGCCGGCGCCTTTCTGTATTCTCGATGAGGTGGACGCCCCGCTGGACGACGCCAACGTGGGCAAGTTCACCAACATGATCCGGCAGTTCAGCCAGAACTCGCAGTTCATCATCGTCACCCACAACAAAACCACCATGAGCACCGTGGACGTCATCTACGGCGTCACCATGCAGGAACCCGGCGTGAGCAAGCTGGTGCCGGTAGACTTTCGGAGCCTCGCCAGCTAAGGGCTAAGAGAAGAAAAGAGGAAAAAAGATCAAGAGAAAAAATCAGGTTCAAAGAATATGCGTACCATCGTTTTACTGCTGCTCTCCAACGTGTTCATGACATTTGCCTGGTATTACCATTTAAAGCACACGGGCTGGCCGTTGTGGAAGGCGGTGATCTTCAGCTGGCTGATCGCATTTTTCGAATACTGCCTGATGGTGCCCGCCAACCGGGCGGGCTTTTTGGGCGGCTTCAATCCTTTCCAGCTCAAAATCATCCAGGAAGTGATCACCCTGGTAGTTTTCAGCGTCTTCGCCGTGCTGGTGCTCAAAGAGCCTTTTCAATTGAAATACCTGGCAAGCTTTTGCTTTCTTCTAGGGGCCGTATATTTCATGTTCAAGAAATAGTTTTAGGGAAGGGAACAAAAAAGGGTCCCTGTAAAAACTACAGGAACCCTTTTTCGCATGAATCCAGACATCCTTATTTACATCCGCCAACAGTCACCACCTTTTTCTCGATCGAGAAAGACTGGTCGGCTTCAAAGCTGTTGCCCTTTACATTACCGGAGATCCTGACCGTGTAATCGCCATCAAGGGCGAGATTGGTAAAGGACTGGTTGGCAATTACAGCCCGGGTACCGCCGGTGCCGTTGTTCCCGGCAAAGTTATCCACGTCACCCAGCAGGATCTCGCTTACCTTGCGTTCGCTTCCCACGCCGTTTGCCAGTGCATATTTGCCCAGTTCATTTCCAAAAATACCGGCATTGGCCACATAGTACCAGTCGGCGTTTTGCTCCAGGGTATGCGCCAGGTCGGTACGGGTTTCCACCACTGCGCCATTATGCAGCAGCTCGATCTTCAGGCCGGACAGACGGGAGGTTTCGGCATCATTGCCCATAGAGAAGGAGTATTTTTTGGTGACTACCCCTTTTTTCTCCTGCCTTTCCTGGAACGATGCGGACGCCACGAAAATGTTGCTGAGGTTTACATCCACGCTGCTATTGCCGGACAGGTCCACCGACCAGCCGGTTTTCAGGGCATAAGGTTCGGCAGAAACCGGCGTACAGGTGGCTGAGCCATTTTTGCCAAAGCTGGTGGTTACCGGCACTAAAGCAGTGCCCGACCATAAATTGCACATGTTGTCGAGAAAGGCCTGCTGCTTCGCATGTTCCAATTGTGCCGCATTGAGGCTGCCCGTAACGGAAAGGGTAAAATAGGTAGAAAATCCTGTGGAGGCATCAGCGGGGGTAGAAAAGCTAAACGACCATTTCTCCCTTTCGGTAAGCTGGTAAAACTGCTGGATGCCTCCCACATTCACTTGTACGGATTGGGCCGTAATGGTCCCGGTGGTGGTGGAATTGTTTGCCGCACTGGCGATACTGGTTTCGGATACAGTTTCCGATTGGATGCTTTTCTTGCAACCCACTGTTGCCGTGGTGGTCATCATCAGGGCCAAAGCCGTTACGGCAAATACATTGAATCTGTGTTTCATTTTGTTACATTTTTATGTCAGTAAAAAAATTAGTATATATAACCGGTTGTATCTATGGGGTTGTTTCTTCCTTTGAGGCATGGAGAATTCTTTCGGTCACATATGGCCGTTATAAGAACAGCACGCAGCGCCCGGCACAGTCAAAACTGCACTATAGGGAAAGAAGGATATTGCCCGGGAAATGCGCGCCCAGCGCTTCGGACAGGAGGCGATCAGGTCATGCGGCTGAATGGCCGGTCAAAAAAATGGGGGAGATCCCGTAATACTGCCCGTACAGATGGAGCCGGGCAACGGGTATCAGGAGGCATAAACATTTGGGGAATGTACTCATACAGCATTCGTTTGATTACTGGTTCAATAGTTTTGGAAATAGTAAGGACGTAAGACTTTCCCTTGGGGAAAGATCTGGCTTGGATTTCGCCTGGAAAAAGAATAAAAAGCTTTTCAAGGGATTGGATAACAGGTAGATGAGGATGGTGCTTGCTCATCGTTGGCGCTGTAAAAGTATAGCGAAAACACTTACTTCCGCATTGTCGGATGCTTTGATTTTTATAAGTGTTTCCACCTATATTGGACCCGCGTCAGACCGGTGCCGGGCCCCAAGTTGCAACCAAAAGTTTTTTAAAGGCGTCCATGTGATACAAAACCTGTTTAACTTTTGCTCATGAAAAAGCTATTCGTATTCTTCCTGGCTGTTCTCTCCTTTGGCAGTGCCGTTGCACAGGACAAGCCCGAAGGTTTGTTCATTAATTCCAAGGCCCCTGACTTCCGGGTGGCGGACCAGACGGGCATCGATATTTCGCTGAAGGAGCTGCGCCGCAAAGGACCGGTGGTGGTGCTGTTTTACCGCGGCTACTGGGACCCTTATTGCATCCGCGAGCTGACGCGCTTCCAGGATTCGGTGGACCAAATCATCGGCAAGGGCGCCCGCCTGGTGGCCATTACGCCCGAAGGCAAGGACGGCATTGATTCCACGATCGCCAAAAGCAAAGCCGTTTTTTCGATCCTGCACGACGAGGAGATGAAGATCGCCAAAGCCTGGCAGGGCGCCTTCCAGGTGGACGAGCGCACCCTCAACCGCTACAAAAGCTTCGGCAACGACCTGCTGGCCATCAACAACCAAAAGCAAAAGGCCTTCCTGGCCATTCCTGCCGTCTACGTCGTCAACAAGGAAGGGTTTATCACCTATCGCTTCTTTAACGACGACCCCAAAAAACGACCGTCCGTTCGGGAGATTCTTGAAGAAATAAAGTGAACGAATAGTTTACAAGTTTACGAGTTCCCTTCGGGCGCCAGCAACTCGTAAACTCGTAAACGCCTCATCGCCCTTCCATTTTCCCCACTTTCCCATTTCCGCCGGCGAGGAATACAGCGGTGCCTTTTTTTGCTTTGCGGCATACGTGGTAGCCGTCGGAGCTAAGGGGGAAAAATGTTTTTCCGCCGTCAGCCGAGAAGTCCACACCGGAGAGGCCGCAGGTCAGCACCTTGTTTTTGGAAAGGTATTCCACGCAGGAGCGGTAGCCCCGTGGCGGGTGGAGAGGCGCCGTCCAGGTTTTGCCCCGGTTGGTGGTGAAAAAGCAGTTCAGCGTATCGGACTGCGGCCGGGTGAAATCGCCGCCGACTACCATCATTCGCTTGCCGCCCCGGTGTTTTCGGTTGTCCCAGACCGCAACAGAGTTGGCGCCGGTGGTAGAGGAACCCTGGAGAATGGGCAGTCCGTATTTTTTGTCGCGGATATAGATGCAGGAGGTCAGGCCGCCCGAAACGAGCACCGACTCGTCGCGGTCGAGGGGGCGCACGTTGGTACCGCTGGAAGCAAAGAACGCCTCGCCGCTGTCGGCCGCGGGGCGGTAGCGGTCGGGGATCTCCATCCAGGTATTGCCGTTGTCGAAGGTGCGGGCCACGAACATTTTGCCACCGACAGGGTCGCCGATGACGATGCCGCTTTCGCGGTTCCAGAATTCCAGGGCGTCGAGGAACATGCCCGGCTGGTGGCTTTCGTACACCACCTTCCAGCTCCCGCCGCCGTCGGTGGTTTTGAGCAGGTAGGCAGGTGTGTCGATGGCCATTATTATGGCCGTCTTGCTGTCAAAAGCTTCGATGTCGCGGAAGTCGCATTTTTCAAATCCTTTGACGCTTTGCCACTTCCACGTCTTGCCGCCATCCGTGGAGCGGCCCACGGTGCCGTTGCTGCCGCTGGCCCAGACGATCTTGTTCGTTACCACGCTCAGGCCGCGCAGGCTGGCAGCGGTGCCGCTGGTAAGTATTTTTACGGAGGGAAGGCTTTTCTGACAAAGGCCGCAGGTACCGGCCAGGAGGGTGCAAAGAAGGGAGAGGAGCCTGATCATGGCCGTGAAACTACAAAAGTCTGCAGGACTTCATTGCCGGGAGGGGGCAAAAAAGCGAAAGGATGCCGGGAGGCATCCTTTCGCGTTACTGGCTATGAAGAAAAAATTAATTCGTTTTCAGCTTTTTCGCAAACACTTTCTGGAACTTGTCCAGCTTGGGCCGGATCACCGCGGCGCAATAAGGGTTGGCGTTCTTGTTGTTCTCGTAATACTCCTGGTGGTAGTCCTCGGCCGTGTAGAACTTGGTAAAGGGAGCGATCTCGGTCACGATAGGAGCTTTGAAGGACTGGCTCTTATCCAGCTCTTCTTTATAGTATTCAGCTTTGTCTTTTTGTTCCTTGTCGTGGTAGAACACCACGCTGCGGTATTGTGTCCCCACATCGGCACCCTGGCGGTTGAGGGTGGTGGGGTCGTGCACCTGCCAGAACACCTCGAGCAGGTCGTCAAAGGAGATCTTTTCGGGTTCGAACAGCACCTGTACGCATTCGGCATGGCCGGTTTCGCCGGTGCATACCTGCTTGTAGGTGGGGTTGGGCACGCGGCCCCCGGAATAGCCCGAGGTGACCTTCACCACGCCTTCCAGTTGCTCGAAAATGGCTTCCGTACACCAGAAACAGCCGGTTCCGAAGGTGGCGGTATCGATTTTTTCAGAAATTTTTTCCGAAGAGTTTACCAACGATGAGCTCATAGTATTGTATTTGTTCTCTGAAGTGCAGGCTGCAAAGCAAACCACAAATATCGCTGCCAGTGCTGATTTTATCATCATGAAACGATTCTAGTGCAAAGATTATATCAGTTTGGTGAATGGAAAATACAAGGTAGGCTTTTTAACACAAGCTTTGGACGGGGTTTTGCAGTTTTTTATGAGAAAGGATCGTCCTGTACCTTTGCCAACCGGACTTTTATTTTAAACATGAGATTATATCCCGAGTCTGCTTCAACGCAGTTAGAATTTGACAAGATCAAGAATTTGTTGCATGAGAAATGCCGGTCGGAGTACGCCCGTGCCAAGGCGGACGACCTGCGCATCCATACCCGCAAAGAATTTATCGAACGTGAATTAAAGCAAACGCACGAATACAAACAACTGATCCAGAATGCCATTTATTTTCCCAACGACTATGTGCTGAACCTGGCCCGCGACCTGAAGCTGCTGGGCATTGCCGGTGCGCTGCTGAGCGGCGAACAACTGGTGAACCTGCGCAAGCTGGCCGTGAGTATCGAAAAGATCTTCCGCTGGTTCGACGCCGAAAGGCGCACCGTTTACGAATCGCTGGTACAGGTGATCCAAGACACCTATTACGAAAAAGCGATCCTCCAACTGATCGACGAGGTGATCGACGAAACCGGAAATGTTAAAGACAGCGCTTCCGAAGAGCTGCAGACCATCCGGATGAACCTGTACCGTAAGCGCAACGAACTGCGCCGGGTGTTTGACCGCCTGATCAGTAAGTTAAACAAGCAGGGCTACCTGGCCGAGATCGAGGAAAGCTTCCTCAACGGCCGCCGGGTAGTGGCGGTCTATGCCGAGCAAAAGCGCACCGTCAAAGGCATCCTGCACGGCGAAAGCGAAAGCCGCCGCACCGCTTTTATCGAGCCGGAGGAAACCATCGAATACAACAACCAGATCTTCGAGCTCGAAAATTCCGAGCGCAAGGAAGTATACCGCATCCTGAAAGAGCTGACCAAGCGCCTGTCGGTCTATGCGCCCCTGCTCACCACCTACCATGCCGTGGTGGGCGAGTACGACTTTATACGCGCCAAGGCTACCTTTGCCATTGACCTGCATGCCGAATACCCCGTGGTGACCGACAAGGCCCACGTGCACCTGGTGCGGGCCTACCATCCCCTGCTGTACCTGTACAATCAAAAAGCGGCCAAGCCCACCATCCCTACCGATATTACCCTTGACAGCGACAGCCGCATCCTGGTCATCAGCGGACCGAACGCCGGCGGTAAGACCGTGACCATGAAAACGGTAGGTTTGCTGCAGATGATGGTGCAGAGCGGCTTGCTGGTGCCGGTGCATCCCAATTCGGAGTTCGGCATCTTCAAACAGCTGATGATCCATATCGGCGACACCCAGAGCATCGAGTTCGAGCTGAGCACCTACAGCAGTCACCTGCTGAGCATGAAGCATTTCATGGAAAACGCCAGCGGCAAGACCCTTTTCTTTATCGACGAGCTGGGAAGCGGCAGTGACCCCAACCTGGGCGGCGCCTTTGCGGAGGTGATCCTCGAGGAGCTGGCCCGCAAGCACGCCTTCGGCATTGTGACCACCCACTACCTCAACCTGAAGGTGATGGCCAACAAAACGGCCGGCATCATCAACGGGGCCATGGCCTTCGATGAAAACAACCTGCTGCCGATGTACAAGCTGATCGTAGGCAAGCCGGGCAGCTCCTACACTTTTGCCATTGCCCAGCGTATCGGCCTGGACAAACGCCTCATCGACCGCGCCCGCCGCCTGGTGGACGAGGACCATTTCAGCCTGGACCGCCTGCTGAACCGTACGGAGCAGGACCTGCGGCAGGTAGAGCTCAAGCAAAAGGAGCTGAATGGGCTGCTGAAGGAGAACGACCGCCTGAAAAAGGAAATGGAAGCCCTTATCCACAAGGAAAAGCACCGCCAGCAGGTGGAGTTGCTGAAGCAGCAGAACAAGATCACGGAGGACCGCCTGGCCTACCTGAAGGACATGGAGCGCAAGCTGAAGCAGATCGTGCTCGACTGGCGCAAGGCCGATAATATGGAAAGCCGCAACGAGCTGATGAAGCAGCTGCAGGCCCTGCTGTTCAAGCAAAAGGAAAAGCAGGTGGCGGAAAAAGTGCAGAAAAAGCTCGGTTCAAAATACGAGGAAGTGGGCGGTGAGATCGTCCCCGGCGTCAAGGTGCTGATGAAAAAGAGCCACAAGGTGGGAGAGGTGCTGGAACTCCGCGGCAAAAAAGCCATTGTCCAGCTGGGCCTCATGCCCCTGACCGTCGACCTCAGTGATTTGGTGGTGGTAAGAGATAAGCCGCCGGTGGAATAAATAGTTCCTGAGTTTCTAAGTTCCTGAGTTCCTTGATTGTTTGAAAGCTTTTAAAGTTAGCTTTATCTCTAAACAACTCAGGAACTCAGGAACTCAGGAACTTCTATAAATTGGCGTGGAGGTAATCCGTCAAATGCGTGATCACTTCTTCGTGTCCGCTGATGGTTTCCGATACTACGTCGTTGATGGAGATGATGCCGATCAGCCGGCCTGCCGAGAATACGGGCAGGTAGCGGAGGTTCAGGTCGGACATTTGCTGCATGCAGAACTCCAGGGTGTCCTTGGGGCAGATCACCGGGAAGTGGGTCGACATGATCTCGGAAACGGTGACCTCGGCAGAGGACCTCCCGGTCAGTACCACTTTACGGGCATAATCGCGTTCGGTCATAATTCCCAGGAACTTCTTTCCGTCCATAACGATAATCGATCCGATATTTTCTTCAGCCATCATTTTCAGGGCGTCCCGCACCGCAGTGGTGGGAGCGACGGCCGTAATGTGTTTTCCTTCGTGGGAGAGAATGTCCGAAACCTTTTTCATAAAATATGCTTTGGTGGTGAAATAGGATTGGAAAAAGAACAAGGTTTTAGTTTATTAAAATGTGTCAAGTGATGAAAATGGCGTTTTTGACAATTTTATTACCTCAACAATGTTTTTCCACTTGCAAAATAAGGAAAACTTGCTGAAAATATTGCGCGTTTTGTTTAAAAAGCAAATATTAAAATTTAAAATAATTAAAATCGCCTGTTCGGCTTCGCTTTTCCCGGGACATAAAAGAGCTGCACCTGTTCCTTTAAGGAAAATAGCATGAAAGCCCGGCAGGTACCGGGCAACTATTCCCTAACGGAACAGGTGAACTCTGGAACTTTGGAACTATAAGTTGGCGTGCAGGTAGTCTTTCAGGTGGGTGATGGTTTCTTCGTGGGCGGTGATGGTTTCCCGTACAACGTCGTTGATGGAGATAATGCCGGTCAGGCGGTCCTCTTCAAACACCGGCAGGTAACGGATGTTGCGTTCCGAGAGCTGCTGCATGCAGTATTCGATGGTGTCCCGGGGGGCAATGGGCGGAAATTCGGTGGACATGATTTCCGAAACGGTGGTGGCTGAAGAAGACTTCCCGTTCAGGACCACCTTGCGGGCGTAGTCGCGTTCGGTCATGATTCCCAGGAAATTCCTGCCTTCCATGACGATGATCGATCCAATATTTTCTTCCGCCATGATCTTCAGGGCGTCAATCACCGTCGTGCCCGGCGTGACGGCTGTAATGTGCTTTCCTTTGCGCGACAGGATGTCGGAAACCTTTTTCATGTAATAAGCTTTGGAGGTTAATTGATTTCAGGAAATTACAAACTTTTTTAATTGAAGGGAAGGGCGGGGGCGGGAAGCTGGATTATTTTTCTGTTTTGCCGCCGGCACCCCTGCTACCGGTGCCGGCTATTCGCTTTGTCAGGCTTCGGGAACGCCGACATTTTCTTTTTCCCGTGGGTCGGGAGCAGCGCCCAGGCCGGTAAACAGGTTGGAGAACCGGCGCAGCAGGGCCGTCAGGGACCAGGCGGAAGAGGCGCCGGCTTCGTTTCCGTCATCGTAGGGATCGGTTTGGGAGGCATCTGAAGCGGCCAGGAAGGACCAGGACCGGGGGGCTTCCGCGCCGCCGTTTTCCTGCCACCACAGCCGCTGCTGTTGTGCCCGTTGCCGGCCTTTACCATTGATCAGCACGCCGCCGGGAGTGAGGATATAGACCAGGTCTTCCTTTACCAGCTTTTTCTCGATGGCCGCCGCCAGCACGCCTTCTTCGTCGGGCACCTCCAGTCGGTTCAGCACTTCCGATACCGGGAGGAAATCATGGGTAAAATCCGCCAGGTAATGCAGGACCGCTTTGTAATAAACCGGGTACAGGCTTTTCTGGTATCGTTCGATTTCCCGCCTGCCTTTATCGGTAATCACCCAGGCACCCGCCCCATCCGGCTGCGCCATTTTTTCCCGGCGCAACAGGTCCATGATCTGGATCAGGTTGTCGGTTTCTTCTTCCTCATCCAGTCCTGTCCGGATCTCGTCGGGCAGTTGGTCGAGGGTCAGGCCCCCGGCACGGGTGGACAGGAACTGGAGCAGTTTGATTTTTTTTGCACTCATGGCTGTTGTCTTTAGGGTTTACTGGGCGGATTTATGCGGTTTACTCACATGAATGGGACCCCTAAAAAAAAAGCCTTCCGGGCAGGATAAGAGGGTTGGTGCATGATGAGGCCACCAGGCGTACCCGAACAAACGCTGCCTTAGAAAGCTCTTCCATAATATTACTCTATCGTTATTAATTTTCAAAATGTATTTTCCGGGATGCGGCTTTTCCGCCCGGCAGGGGCCGGGCTGCGGAAAGACGAAAGGAAGCCCCAAAGATAACTGATATTCAATAGCCCGCTGCCTTGTATTTAAAACCGCCGCTGCGGCCGGTTTTCCGCGCAAATAAAACGAACCGGCCCGGGCTTTTCTGCCCGGGCCGGTCTTAGGATTAGGGGGTAAGGGTAATTTATTAGTGAACCTATGAGAAACTTAGTAAGCTTTAGCGACCAATTGCAGGGTTTCGTCGATAGGTAACCATTTTCCTGCAGCCCAGTCTTTAGATTTGCTTCAGAATTAAGGGTGCTCCCGCGCTTAGATAAGTGAAGCGTACGGGAAAGGCCTTAAGGGCCGCCGGGATGGCGGTTCCACCAGCAGCGGCAAGCTGCCTTCCATTCGTTTATTGGTTAAATTTCATAGGTTAAAGGTTTGAAAATGGGAGACCGGCTGTGGTAGGCCGGTCTCATCTTTTTTGCCCGCCCGGGCAGTATTAATTGCCGGTTTCACCCGGCTAATTTCTTTTCTTCTTTATTTCCTGCTGGCCAGGTCGGCATAGTTCAGCAATATTTTTTGGGGTTTTTTGTCAAATTTCCAGCTAAGGGCCAGTCCCGGACCGGCGGCCGTGGCTGCCAGTCCTACCTTCAGGTTGGAATGGTTCCGGATGCGGTGGGTTTCGGGAACCACGATGCCGGAGACGCCGCCGATGATCAGGCCGATAAGGCAATCAGAGGGAAAATGATAGAGGGCTTTTACCCGCAAATAACCGATCAGCAGGGGCGGCAGGGAGGCGGCACCATACAGGAGGTATTTTTTAGCTCCCAGTTCGGGGTGGTAATCGCTGTACACTTTTACCATAAAAAATGTGGAAGCTGCGGCGTTGGCCACGTGGCCGCTGTACAGCGAGTTCCGGGAGTTGCCTTCTTTGCGGATTTCCATGGGCTGGTCGGCATAATACGAAACGGGGCGGACCTTGTTGTGAAAAAGGGGCCCGAAGGGCGAAAAGCTGTACACGCTGAAGGTAAAGCTCGTGGTTTCGAGGTACAGGGTGACGATGCGGGTCCAGTCCTTGCGGATCTTGCGGTCGGCCAGCAGGGCGGCGGCGCTCAGCGAGGTGATGGTCAGCACGTGGTCGGATCGCACGTTGATCTTATCGCGGTCGGTGACGTTCTGGCGCAGGGCCCATTTTTCCATGTCGTTGAAAATGTTGGGGTTGAGCGAGGCCAGTTCCGCGTCGGTCAGCGGTTTTTTCTTTTTAATGAGGTTGGGGGTAGCCCACAGGTTGGCCGCCGTGGCTATGGCTGTAAAGCCCAGGGAGCGGGGATAGCTGATGCGGTATACATGGGTGGTGTCGGGTGCCCTGGCCAGTGCGGGAGGGGGCGGGGGCGGCTCCGGGATGCTGGCCGGTGGCGCCGTGAATGCGAGGGAGGAATCCTTCGGTTCCTGTGCCGTTGCCGTCAGGCCCATACTCAGTAAAAGAAAAAGAAAAAAACTGCAGGTTGAGAATTTCTGGTAAA
The DNA here is from genome assembly GCF_037132455.1 of Huijunlia imazamoxiresistens. NCBI lineage: Bacteria > Pseudomonadati > Bacteroidota > Chitinophagia > Chitinophagales > Chitinophagaceae > Huijunlia > Huijunlia imazamoxiresistens. Next base: position 130,854 of record NZ_JBBBEI010000018.1, read on the forward strand.
ACTTGTTCACGTTCATCCGGTTTCCATTTATGTGTGAAGAGTGCAATAGCCTGTCGCGTAATCCTGTGATCGCCTCCAGAAGGCTGGATAAAATCCATGCCAAACAAAAGGGGCGAACCGGAAGGTTCGCCCCTGAAAGTTTTTGGGAAAGCGGTAGCCGCTTTAGAAGTTATGGACCATGCCCAGTCCGAAGGCGCCATCCTGGTAGGTGGGTGCGATCACCGTATTGCCTTTTACGCCCTTCAGCAGGGAATTTTTCAGTTTGGGGTAAAGCCAGTACGACAGGCGGGTGGAGAGGATCCCCACGCCGGCACCGGCGATCACATCGTTCAGCCAGTGCTTGTTGTGGTACATCCGCATAAAGCCCGAGCCGGCGGCCACCGCATAGCCGGCAATGCCGTACAGGGGCGACACATCCTTGTATTCCTGCCGCAGGAATTCGGCGGCGATAAAAGCCTTGGTCGTATGGCCCGAAGGAAAGGACAGCTGGTTCGAGCTGTCGGGCCGCATCACCTGGGTGAGGTTTTTTACGGACATGGTGAGGGAGTTGCCGATCAGCGACGACATGCCGTACAGCAGGGTGCGGTCAATGAAGTTGTGCTTTCCCTTGATGCCGGCAAAGTTGAGCAGGTACACTGCTGCGGTGGGGGCATGCACCGAATAGTCTTCCAGGGGCGTTTTGTGGCTGGCGCCCTTGCCTACTTCGCTGCGGATGGAGCGGTTGAGCTCCTGCAGCTCTTTGTTCGACAGGGAAAAGGCCCCGTAGCCGATCATGGCCACCGGGATCACCACCGCCTTAATGGAAAGGGGTTTGGGAACCAGTGGTGTGGACAGCTGTTGCTTCAGTGAAATAGTCAGGGTTTGCAGTTTCGTCGTTTTTTCCGGGGCGGCAGGGGCGGGAAGCACCGCCCTGGTGTCTGGCCGGGTAGGCAGGGAGTCGGTAAAGGGCTGGTGGGCGGCCTGGGCCCAAACGGCCGGGGTTGAAAAGCATCCCAGGAAAAAAAGCAGGGAACAAAGCAGTTTTTGCATGCAGCGGCTTTTTAGGATTATGGTTAAGGATTAAGGAAAGGAACGGCCTGCAAATTTGGCAAATAGTCCTGCGGCAGGGTGTTAAGGCTTCACTAAAGGCTGTTAACAGGGCGATAAAAGGATTTTGAATGTTTTCCCGGTTTGGTACGCTTTCTGAATGGCTGGGGAGGAACCTAAAAATTGCCGTTATGGATTTTATTCTGGAATTGTTGTTCAATGCGGTCGTACTGCTGTTGTTGTCCCGTGTTCTTTCGTCCGTCCATGTCCGGGACTTCGGTACCGCCGTGGGCGTGGCCCTGGTGGTGGCCCTGTTGAATGCCACCATAGGCGCCCTGATCCGCTTTCCGCTGAACCTGGTAACCTTCTTCTTGTTGAGTTTCCTGGTGCGGCTGTTCGTTACCGCCCTGATGATCAAGCTGGCCGACAAACTCTTTCGAGGCTTCGAGGTCGCGTCCTTTACCACGGCCCTGCTGATGGCAGTGGTCCTGGCCATTGCCGGCACCCTGTTCGACTACCTGGTATAGCAGCCATAGGGGATGGGCCCTACCGGCAGGGGCCTGCGCCCCTGCCTTACTCTTCTTTCCGTTCCTTGATGCCCCATCCGCCGCTGTCCCGGATATTTTTCTGTACGGCGATGGCGCCGAAAAGGGCCAGCAGAAAGGCAAAGGCATAATACCCTTTTTCGCTGGGCAGCAGCGAGGCGGCATTCCACAGGCCGATCACCAGCAGCACCAGCGACAGCAGCGTGGCGAACCAGCAGATGCCGTAATAGATATCGGTTACCGGTATACCTTCCAGGCGGTCGCGGACGCTTTTCTGCAGCGAGACCACCGCGAAGAGGCCGAACATCAGCACGGTAAAATAATACCCTTTTTCGTTCAGGAGCATGTCCGATCCCCACAGGCCGATAATGAAGCCGACGGCTCCCGTCAGCATGGCTACCCAGGAAGCACCGATAAAAGCAGCAGAAGGTTTTTGATTCATGGCTTCGTGATTTTTTTGTAATGATAGAAAATTCCCGTGTCAAACGGTGTCCAGAGGGCGGCTTTCTGGCCGCAGCTTTTCAGGCCGTTGTTTGCCCAGGTGTTGCAGGTATGCAACAGGCTGTAGCTGCCCACCGCCTCGTAAAAGGCATCGTTGGCCCCGTAGACCGCGGTGGTGGCAATTTTTTGGAAATGCCCGCCGCTGTCCAAAAGGAAGCTATGGCGGATGTAGCGCACCAGCCGGCCGTACTGCTCCTGCGAAAGGGGCAGGCGCACGCAGTCGGACCCTTCCTTCATGGTTCGATAAAAGGTGGCGTGCAGGGCCGACGTGTTGAGGGCAAAGGCCGCCCGGAAGGCGGTGCGGAATTTCAGGTCGGCCCAGGTAGGCGTTTCCAGGTAAAACCCTTTGTCGCCCCAGCCCAGGGCCAGGTAAGGCAGGGTGCTGTCCTGCTGACGGGTATACTCGTAGCGGATCTCCCGGCTCCAGTCGATCTGGGGCGACTTTACGGGTACCACCAGGTCGGTATGCACCCCGTTGGTCAGCAGGTAGCAGGTGACCTCACCGCTCACCGGGGCCTCGGCATCTACGGTTATGCGTGACAGTACGAAGGCCGACAGCAGGTATGCCAGCGCCAGGGAAACGGTGACCAGCAGGGTCAGCGCGGCGACCCGGAGCGGTTTACGGATCTTTTTCATCAATAACAGATGAGGCATTTGCGTTTGCCGTATTCTTTCACCGCTTTTTCTTCGCTCACCGTCACCACCTGGTGGGTGCAGCGGTTCAATCCGCGGCAGCTTTTCTGATTATGGTAGGCTACGGAGGTAGTGCTGACGCAAACGTAGACGTTCGCAGCGGGACTTTCCAGGCCGGCCGACGGTTTCGGGGATCCAAAAAGGAAGAATAAAGGGAACAGCAGTAGCAGGAGCTTGTTCATATAGGGTACAGCAGTTTTGAAAAACGGTTTTGGTAACCATCCGGTTCCCGGGCGGGGCGGAAGGGACTCAAAGATAAGCAAAGATCCGGTATCCGTACCGGCGGGGCGGGCGCTGCATCCGGAAGGGAAGTCGTTGGTAGGCAAAAGATTGGCCCTCGTTGAACCGGAGGGCGTATATTTACCGGCACGGTTGCTTTTCGTAAACCGGCACCTGAAACCTTAAGCTGTTTAAACCCCCGGGCTTCTGTATGAACACAACAACGCAGGCAAACAACACCCGGTTTGCCATTATCCTGATCACATCGCTGTTTTTTCTCTGGGGCTTTGCCCTCAACCTCAACCCGATCCTGATCCCGCACCTTAAAAAGGCCTGCCAGCTCAGTGATACCCAGTCCGCCCTGATCGATTCCGCTTCCTATATCGCGTATTTTTTGCTGGCCATCCCTGCCGGCAAGTTTATGAACCGCTTTGGCTACAAGGGCGGCATCATCTTCGGCCTGCTGCTGTTTGCCTTCGGCGCCTTTTTGTTTTACCCGGCTGCCGCCGCCCGTTCCTATGGCTTTTTCCTGGGGGCCCTGTTCATCATCGCCAGCGGGCTGGCTTTTCTGGAAACGGCCGCCAATCCGTACATGACGGTGCTGGGCGATCCCGCCACCGGCACCCAGCGCCTCAACTTCGCCCAATCCTTTAACGGCCTGGCCGCCTTCCTGGCCCCCCTGATCGGCGGAAAGTACATTTTGTCGGGCAAGACCCTGACGCCCGAAGAAGAAAGGGCCATGTCTGCCCTGCAACTGGATGCTTATCTCAAACACGAAGCCTCCTCCGTACAGGCGCCCTATATCATCATCGGGCTGGTGGTGCTGACGGTAGCGCTCTTCCTGTGGCGGACGCCGCTGCCGGAGATCCGGGAGGACGACTCCCTGGAAGTGGAAGGCTCCATCCTCAACGAAAAAAACCTGGTGCTGGGCGTGCTGGCGCAGTTCTTTTACGTGGGGGCCCAGGTGTGCATCAGCAGCTTTTTCATCCGCTTTGCGGGCCGGGTGGCCGGGATGGACGAGAAAACGGCTGCCTATTATTTGTCCGCCGCCCTTTTGGGCTTTATGATCGGGCGCTTTGCCGGCACCTTCTTCATGCGGTTTGTAGCCCCGCCGCGGCTGCTGGCCCTGTACAGCGTCATCGTCATGCTGCTCCTCGGAGTGGCGGTGGGCACCAGCGGCATGGCCGCGGTCTACGCCCTGATTGCCGTGCAGTTCTTCCTGTCCATCATGTTCCCGACCATCTTCGCCCTCAGCGTCCGCGGGCTGGGCACCAAGACCAAGGAAGGCTCTTCGCTGGTGATCATGGCCATCGTGGGCGGGGCGGTGTTCCCCGTGATCATGGGCCGGGTGTCCGACGCCTCCAACATCCAGTGGGCTTATGTGGTGCCGGCCGTCTGCCTGCTGATGGTGCTGTATTTTGCCCTGAAGAACAGCAAGGTGGAACACCTGAAGCTGTCGGCCTCCCATTGATTTCCCCGATCAACCACCCACTTGATGCTTAAACTGAATTCTTTAATGAAAAGAAATCCTTTTTTCCGGCGGGCGGCCCTTCCGGCCCTGCTGTTGCTGGCAACCCCCGCGCTGGCGCAGCGCCAGATGGAGCACCTGGGCCGCGGCCTGGTGGCTGTGCGGCAAGAGAACGGCTCCGTATTTGTCAGCTGGCGGCTGCTCGGCACCGACCCCGCCGACATAGCCTTTAACCTGTACCGGACCTCGGGCAACCGGCGCCAGAAATTAAACCGGCGGCCCATAACCGAAACTACCGGTTTTATCGACAGCTCCGCCGGCACCCCGGCCACGGTCCATTATTCCGTGACCCCCCTGATCAACGGGGTGGAAGGGGCGGAAAGCAGGGGACTGCAACAAGCGCCTGCCGCTCCCTACCTGTCGGTTCCCCTGCAAACCCCTGCCGGTTACGCTCCCAACGATGCCTCGGTAGGCGACCTCGACGGGGACGGCGAATACGAGATCGTGCTGCACCAGGCCGGCAAGGGCCACGACAACAGCCACGCCGGCTTTACCGACCCGCCCCTGCTGCAGGCATATAAACTGGACGGCACCCTGCTGTGGACCATTAACCTCGGGAAGAACATCCGCGAAGGCGCCCATTATACCCAGTTCATGGTGTACGACCTGGACGGCGACGGCAGGGCCGAAGTGGCCTGCAAAACCGCCGACGGCACCCTCGACGGCCGGGGAAAGGTGATCGGCGATGCGAACAAAGACTGGCGCAACGACAGGGGCTATATCCTGGCCGGGCCCGAGTTCCTGACCGTCTTCGACGGCTTGACCGGCGCCGCCCTGGGCACCACCGACTTTATCCCGCCCCGCCACCCCTCCAGCTTAAATCCCTCTGAACAGGAATTAAAAGCCCTCTGGGGCGACGGCTACGGCAACCGGATGGACCGTTTCCTGGCGGCGGTGGCATATCTTGATGGAAAAACGCCCAGCCTGATCATGACCCGGGGGTATTACACCCGTTCGGTGCTGACCGCCTGGAACTGGAAGGGAGGCAAGCTGACCCGCCAATGGACCTTCGACAGCGACGACCCCGTTACGGGCGGCCGGGCCTACCGGGGCCAGGGGAACCACAACCTCAGTATTGCCGATGTGGATGGGGATGGCAGGGACGAGATCGTGTTCGGGGCGATGACCATCGATGATAACGGCAAGGCATTGTATTCCACCCGCCTGGGACATGGCGATGCCCTGCACGTTTCGGACCTTGATCCGGCTCACCCGGGACTGGAAGTATTCGATATACAGGAGCGGTTTTCCGATGCCGGCGCTAATTTCCGGGATGCGGCCACCGGCGAGGTGCTCTGGAAAAAGGCTTCCCAGAAAGCGGGAGAGGACGGGGAGGGCCCGGGCCGGGGATTGGCGTTGGATATTGATCCCCGTTATCCCGGTTACGAATGCTGGGTGGCCGGCGCCGGCATCACAGGGTTGTTTGACTGCAAGGGAAATAAGATTGCGGACAATACCCCCGCCTGCAACTTCGGCATTTACTGGGATGGCGATGTTTTGAGCGAGGTGCTGAATAGTACCCGGATCGATAAGTGGGACTTCATGAATGCCCGCACCGTCCGGATGCTGGATGCGGCGCGGTTTGGCTGCCGCAGTAATAACGGCACCAAGTCCACCCCGGTCTTATCCGCCGACCTGCTGGGCGACTGGAGGGAAGAGGTGATCTATTCCACTACCGATAATAAAGAGCTGCGGATCTTTTCGACGCCGATCCCCACGGACAAGCGGTTGTATACGCTGATGCACGATCCACAGTACCGCCTGAGCATTGCCTGGCAGAACGTGGCCTACAACCAGCCGCCGCATACCGGCTTTTACCTGGGAGAGGGGATGAGCCAACCCCCGAAGCCTAAAATCGTACTGATAAAAGGAGGAGAGGAGCGCCAGACGGGAAGGGACAAATGGCCGGGTGGCGAAAAAAAGTAAAAATTGATTTGGCGGATTGTTTTCCGTCCCTATCTTTGCGGCCCGCTAAACGAAACAGCGGGGGTTCTTTGGAAAGGGTTGAACAGAAGTGAAAAAGAAACGTCAAAACTTGAAAAAAGATTTGGCCGGTTGAGATGAAAGCTGTTACCTTTGCACCCCG
>NZ_JBBBEI010000019.1:0-111242 GCF_037132455.1 Huijunlia imazamoxiresistens
GAAGCGAGCATACCGGTACCGGTCACATCGCCCAGGTTGGTCAGGCTCTTGGTATTGATCTGGAACAGGCCGTTGGAAGGAACACCGTTGGCATCGGTGATCTGCAGCTGCACGCTCAGCGAATCCATGGCATCGGTGGGGTGACCGTTGAAGATCTCCAGGGTACCCTCGAAGGCTTCGCGGGTCATGGTCAGCTGCTGGCTGAACTGCACCTTCACCGAGGCGCAGACGGCAGCCTGCTTTTGTTCTTCCACCATACGCTCTACGGCATCCAGGCCTTTTTCGTACATGCTGTCAATGGAGGCAAAGCCCATGCTGACGGCCCGTTGGTGCGAAACGGTCAGCGATTCGGACCAGCCTTCCACCTTGTTCCAGTTGATGATACCGGGGTATTGGGCATTGGACTCGAACACGCCATTGTTCAGGGCACCTACCGAACGGTTCCAGCGTTCAAAGAAAGCTTGCAGGGTAGCCGGCTGGATCTCGTAGCCGGTCATTCCGGCCAGGATAGCGGTCTGGGCGCCCGGGCGGATGGAATCCAATCCGGTGATATAGGGTTGGATCAAGGAATCCAGGTCTTCCATGGCCTCGCTCAGGGCCATGTCCCCATAGTATTCCCTGGCCCAGCTTTCACGTACCTCGTAGGCATTGATCGAGCTGTCCAGGTTATCGGCGATCTGGATAAAGGCCGCTCCGCCGGGAACACCGGGAAGCACTACCGAACCGCCGCTCAGGGCGCTCATCAGCAGGCCGCTCGACGCGGGACCGCTGCCGCCATCGGTTTCGGTGGCCTCGCAGGTGCGCATGGCCTTCACAATGGCCTTGGCACAATCCATGTCCTTGGGTTTTTTTTTGGGGCTGCACTTCTTGATCTTTTTGTACTTGCCCGAGATGAGGGCATCGCCCACGCAGGACATGGCGCTCATGTACTGGCCTACTTTCTTCAGCTTCTTGCCGCGGGCCGCCAGGCATTTGCCGGCTGCACCCAGCAGGTCGTTCAGGCACTCCACGCAGCTCTTCTTCCCGGTTTCGTATTCGGGCGTGGGGGTCGGCGGGGTGTAGCAGTCGATACAAATAACGGGGCACGAAGCGCAGGGCGGGTATTGGGTCGGCACCCTGCCGCCGCCGCCACCACCGAGCTCGCCGGGAGGCCAGGGGCCGGTAGGCCCGGGCACGCAGGAGCGGCCGTCGAAGGTGAACAGCACCCCACCCTTCTGCCACAGGCCGGTGGAGAAATTACACTTGTACCAGTAAACGATATTGGTAAACTCCTGGCAGCTGCCGGTGGTGGTGGCCGCTATGGTGGCGTACTGGCCGGCATCCATGCCCAGGAACTGGGAGATCGAAGCGATCGAATGGGCACCCGATACCGAGGCGGCGGTACGCAGGGCATCGCGGCGGCGCATGATCACCGGGATCTGGATGCTTTGCTGCGCCAGCAGGCGGGCGGGCACGTAGTTGGTCACGAACTCGTATTCGGGGTCGTTCTGCGGCAGGTTCAGCGCCACGTCTTCGGCGGCTACCAGGCCATGGTTGGTCAGGGTAACGTTGAAGGCGTAGGTTTCGCTGCCCGACAGCTGCGGCATGCGCTTGGGCATGTCGATGATCACCACCGGCACGGGCACATGGGTCTCGAACTGGGTGGTCAGCGTGATGTCGTACACATCCTGTACCGCTGTGGGCACCACGTTCCAGCTGAAGGTGATGGCCTGGTAGTTCAGGAACACGGTGGTCTCGGCCGAACCGCCGGGGTTCACCGTCAGCGTATTGTTATAGGTCTCGTGTTTGTCTTTGGTCACCGTAATGCGGTGGGTGCCTTCGGGCACGCCGGCCACTTCAAACACACCGGCGGCATTGGTTACGCCTTCGGCCAGCAGGGCGCCGGTAAAGTAGTTGCGCACCTGCACGCGGGCACCCTGTACGTTGGGCGCACCCTCAGTATAGAAGGTAAACTGGTCGGTCACGGTCACCTTCACGCTGCCGGTGGATTCGGCCACCCGCTTGTACACAAACGGGATGCTAAAGGAGTTGCCGTTCTGGGCCAGCACGCCGATCCGTCCGTCGATGGGGAATTCAAACGGCACTTCTTCCACGGCCTGGAACTTCAGCACCAGCAGGGCGGTATCGCCGGAAGCCAGGTTGGTGATGTGGGTACCGGAAACGGCGCTCAGCCAGGCTACCTGGGGCAGGTTGATGGTGAGGTTGCCGCTGGCGCCCACACCTTTGTTCACCAGGCGCACTTCCACCAGGCGCTCGCCCTTGCTTTGCGAAACCGGCGCGTCGATCTTCGTCACGTCGGCCACGATATAGGCCTGCGGGGCCTGGCAGTAGTAGAACACTTCCACGGGCTGCACGGTTCCCTGCTGGGCTACTGCCTGCAGGCCGGCCACGTCGAAGTTCTTGCCGGCCGACAGGGCCGTGCCCACTACCCGGTAACCCAGGTTGACGGAAGCGTTGCCGGCAAAAGCAGCTACCGTATCGAATTGGAGAACGGCGCCGTTGGGCAGGTTCACGGGCTTCAGGGTAAACACATTCAGGGTCTGGCCGCTCAGGTTCTGCACCGGCAGGGTTCCCTTCAGGGTATCGTTCAGCAGCACGCGGAACTGGGCGATGTTGCCGTTGTTGACGCGTACGCCCAGGATGTCGAAGGCGTCCTGCTCGGCGGTGGCGCCGATGCCGGGGAAGGAAGCGCCCACGCTGTAGTGGCCGGCTTCGTTGGCCATCGGCACGAACTGGGCGGTATAGTTACCGGAGCCGTTGGTGGTGGCGGTAACGGTGCGGCGCAGGCCGTTGGTAATAATATAGACCTCCACTTTTTCATTGGCGGCCACGCTGCCGTTGTAGCGCACGGCCGAGCCGGTTACCGGGATGGCCGCACCCTTGGTGTAGAAGGGCTGGGCTACCTGGGCGGTGGCGGTATAATCGGGGCTGATGGTCAGGGCCACGGCTCCCGAGGTATTGTTGGTGGTCAGCAGCTCGGTCAGGTCCAGGTCGGGGTTTACCCAGAACAGCAGCTTGTACGCTCCGGGCAGGTTCGGCGCCTGAACGGCATTGAGCACGGGCACGCTCTGGCCGGCCGGGATGGACACGGTCAGCAGGTCTTCCGAGATCAGGGTATCGTCGTCGCTGATGATGTCGTCCTTCGACAGGTAGCCGCGTACCAGCACACCCGTGGGGGCGGTGGCGGCGCCGCTGTTTTTGACGGCAAACTGATAGTTAAAGATGCTCATGGCCTGCACGGTGCTCTTGCCCAGGGTTACCGAGGCCAGCTGCAGGTCGGGTTTGTTCAGGTCCGACACCATCAGCCAGAGCGAGCCGGTGGAGAAGCCACTGGCGCTCACCTGGAAGTACACCTGCTGGTTGCCGTCGGTTACCCCATCATTGATGGTAGTCACCAGCACGTCCACGAAGGCCTTGCCCACGGGGATCACGGCGGTAGCCGGAACGGTAGCCTCGTTGGTATTGGACGACGTCAGGTTCACGGTCAGGGCCGCTGTGGTGGCGGTATTGCGGGTAACGCGGATGTAGCCGGCGTTGGCACTGCCTTCGGGCAGGGTCAGCTGGGTAGCCGTTACCTGCAGCGAAGCGCCGTCGTTGTCGCTGATGGTCAGCGGGGCCGACACCCAGCCCGAGGAAGTGGACGGGGCGCTGCAACCGCAGGAGTTCACGAACAGGGCGGCGGTGATGGCCACCTCGCGCTGGCCGTCGACCAGGCTGTTGTCCACCACGCCAATGGTGAAGGTCTTCTCGTTCTCGCCCGCTGCCAGGGAAATGGCCGAAGGCAGGAGGAGGGTATTGGCCGCACCTGCGGCGAGGTTGGCGGTAAAGGCCACGTTGTTGCTGCCCGCTTTGCGGCGCAAGGTCGCCTGGGTGGCAAAGGCGCCGGCCGATTCGGACACCACGTTGGTATGCACGATCAGCTCCAGCCCGGGCAGGTCGTCGTCCTGCACCTGGATAAGGGCGGTGGTGGCGTTGTGGTCGGCGGCACCGGCGGTGATCAGGGCCTCGACGTCCACCTCAGGGGTATTGTCCTGGTCGAGGGCCACGGTCACCTGGGTAGAGAGGGCGCCGGCCGGGATGGTTACCGAAGCCGGTACCGGGAAGCGGGCCTTGTTGCCCGAAGTCAGGAACACCTGCAGCGGCTGGGCCGGTGCCAGGTTGGTGGCTACGGTAAAGGTCACCGAAGTGCCTTCCATAGCCGAGGCCGGCAGTCCGGTGAGGGACAGGGAGGCCTTATCGTTGTCGAGCAGGGCAAAACCAGCCTTGGCGGCGGTAAAGCCTGCTGCGGAAATACGCAGGGTATCGGTAGTGTGGCCGTCCACGTTGGTGTTGTCCGGGGCCGACAGGGCAAAGGAAGTGCCCGCCTGGCCGGCCGGGATGGTCACGGTAGCCGGAACGGAGAAGCGGCTGCTGTTGCCCACGGTGACATTCAGGGTCAGCGGGGTAGCGATGGAACCGCTGCGTTTCACCAGGGCGGTCAGGCCCTGGGCGCCCTCGGTCAGCTGGTTGGCCGACAGCTCCAGGGTCAGCAGCCTGCTGATGGTCCAGGGGAGCTCCTGCTGGGCGATATTGTTCACGGCGCCGCCGGCAGCTTCTTTAATAAGAGCGCCCGGTACCAGTTCCACTACGAACACGGCCTCGTCACCCAGGTTGAGCTGGGCAGGCATGGTCACCTCGCTGTTGCGGGGCAGGCTTTCGCCGTAGGTCAGCTGACCGTCGGTGGCAAACACGCTTTGCTTCAGCAGGGTGCGGTTGGTGCCGTTGGGCGACTGCATGTAGATGCGCTCGGTCCAGTTGACGGCAGCGGTGCCGGTGCCGGCATTCTTCACGGTCCACGATACGGTCACTACTTCGCCCGGCGCTACCACCGGCTTGCCCGAGATGACGCTCAGCACGGTAATATCCGGGGCGGCCACTACGGCCAGGGTATCCTTCACCACAGGGGCGGCGGCATAGTTGTCATTGCCTTCCTGGCTGGCGATCACAATAACGGATCCCGGGCCGGTGATGGTGAGGGTGTCGTTGGAGATGGTGGCGATGCCTTCGGGGCTGGTGCTCAGGCTGAAGGCCACCGGCAGCCCGGAGGAGGCATGGGCCAGGGCTTTCACCTTCAGGGTGCTGTTTCCGTACGGCTGGTCCGGCAGGGAGGTCAGCGCAATGGTCTGCGGCGCCTTCTGCACCTGGAAGCTTTCGGTAACGCTACCGGTATAATTGCTGTTGTTGATGGTGGCGACCACTTCGTAGGTGCCGGCAGCCACCGGGGCGGTGGACGAGCCGTTGAAAGTGTAGGTCACCTGCAGGCCTGCGGGCACGGTGGTGGCCACCGGCTTTTTGGCGCTACCATTATATATAGTGGTAAGGCCGCTCAGGGAAATGGTGGCGGCGCCCTTTTCCACGGCGATGGTCAGGTCGGAAGTAGCCACGGCCAGGGTATCGTTGCCCCCCTGGGTGGCGCGGATCTTCACGGTACCGGCACCGGTCAGGGTAACGAGATCGCCCTCCAGGGTGGCAGGACCGCTCACCAGGCTGTAGGTAACGGGAAGGTCCGAAGAGGCGGTAGCCGCTACCTTGAACGGTGCATCGCCAAAGGTCTTCCCTCCTACCGGCTGGAAGGTGATGGTCTGCTCCTTCTTCAACTCGTCGTACAGGGTCGACAGCACGCAGACCTTGTGTTCGTTGGAAGCGGCGCCGGTAGCGGCGGTAAAGCCCCAGTATACTTTATTATTACCACCGAAGATGTCGGCTACGATGTTGCCGGAATAAGAGGTACGCTCCACGCCGTCGAAGTAAACGGTCAGCTTGCGCAAAGAAGCGTTCCACACGATGCGGGTGGTATGCCACTGGCCGTCCTCGACGTTGGTGCTGGTAGCACTTGCCTGAACCGGAGGATTCACCAGCAAGCCCGAGGTCACGGTATTGCCGTTTTTATGGATGGCGATGTGGTCGTACCAGGGATCGTCGTTCTGCCAGGTGTCGTACTCCACGGCCAGGGAAGGCGTCAGGCCGCCATAGCCGATGCCCGCGCCGGAGGAGCCGGCACTGGTGCTCAGCGGTTGCAGCACAAAGGCCAGGCCGTCGGCGCCGCCGTTGTTGGTGCCCAGGAACAGGTTGAACGTGAAGTCGAAATTGGCATTCAGGTTCAGGTAGTTCTGGTACCAAACGGAGCCGGCCTGCCAAAGGGCGTTGGGCGTCAGCAGGAAGCAGCCGTTGCCTTGCGAGGCGGCACTGCCGTTGACGAGGTAGCCATTTTCATTAAAGACGATGGTCACCGCGTTGGAGGGCTGGCCCGCGCCGCAGGGGTTGGTATAGGCTACGGTGTAGTTACCGCCGGAAGCGCTGAGGGTGGCGGCGGTGGCGCCTGTCAGGGCTACGCCATCTTTATACCATTGGTATCCGGTAGCGCTGTCGGCGGTTGCATAGGTGGAGGCCGTCAGGGTGCGGCCGTTTTGTGTGATGGTGGGTTTGCCTTTGGGCACACCGCCATAAACCGTTACGTAATGGTTGCGCGAGGTGCCGGCGCCGCAGGCGTTGTTGGCCGTCACGGTCATCTGGTGGTAGCCCGAACGGGTCCAGTTGATGGTGGCGCCCACGCCGGTGGCGGCATCCACGGTGCCGGTGCCGGCAGGCAGTTGCCAGGTCAGGCTGGCGCCCGCTTCTACGCTGCTGGCGCTGTAGGATTGCGTTCCCAGGCAAACCGATGTGGGCCCGGAGATCGAAAAGCCCTGTTCCGGCACGCGGCTGATCTTCAGCACGGCATTGCCGGCAGCGCTGGTATCGAAGGGCGAGGAAGCGATCACGCGGATGCGGTAGCCGCTGCCGGCCCCGGTATTGGCGGGGATGGTTGCGTGAATGGTATCGTTGGCACGGCCGGTGAGGGTGCCGATATTCACGGGACTGGTAAAGCTGCCGCTGCTGTTGGAGAGCTGGGCGGTAAATATGTTGTTGGAGCCGAAGGGCGAATTCACGCTGAACGGTACCGCAACGGGGCCGCCCGCACAGAGGTTGGGCTCCAGGTCGCCCACGGTGATGATCAGCTCGGAAGGCGGATCCACTTTAAAGGAACCGGACCGCACCAGGCTCCAGGCGCCTTTGGCGTCCTGGGCGCGTACATAAATACGGTGGTTGCCGATGGAAATTTCTTCCATGTTCAGGGCAAAGGTCAGGTTGCTGATGTCTTTGCCGGGGGGCAGGGGCACGGTGGTGCCGTTGCCATGGCCGGGATCGCTGTCAATAAAGTATTCCAGCTTCACCACGTCCGAAAGGGCTTCGGCCGGCGTATAGGTTTGTTTGAAGAAAGCGCGGGTTATGGTTTGTCCCCACTGACCATTTGCGTCCTTGAAGCGGGCATAGAGTTGGTGGAAGCCGCCGTTGAGCGCGCTGACGTCGGCAGTAAAGGAAAGGCCGCCCAGGTCTTTGCCGGCGGCGAAGGGAATGTTGGTGCCATTGCCGAAACCGGGGTCGGTATCGAAGAAGTATTCGCCCTTCACCAGGTTGGGTGTATTGTCGCCGTTGGGGATGAGGTTCTGCTTATAAAAGGTACGCACGGGCGTCAGGCTCCAGCGGCCTTCGGCATCCTTAAAGCGTGCATGCAGGTTGTGAAACCCGTTGGAAAGCGCCGACACATCGATGGCGAAGGATACGTTGGAGAGTTCAGCCCCCGGGGTCACCGGAATGGCTGTGCCCTGGCCGAAGCCGGGATCGGTGTCGATAAAGTATTCTCCCCTGACCACGTTGACCGATTGAAAGCCGCCGCCGGCAAAACCCTGTTTGTACAGGGTGCGTACGCGGGTGAGCGACCAGCCGCCTTTGTGGGTGGTGACGTTGTTTTCCGTTACCTGGTACGGCTGCACCAGGGCCCGCACATACAGGTTGTGAAAGCCGTCGGCCAACGCATTGATGGGCACCTGGAAGTTGGACGTGATGTCCGCTCCCGGCGTCACCGGCACGTTGGTGCCCTTGCCGAAGCCGGGATCGTTATCCAGGAAATATTCTACTTTGACCACGTTTTGCGCCCTGAGCGTCAGACCGTTCAGCAGCCAGAAGGCCAGCAGCAGAAAGCAGGAAAGGAGGAAAGAGGAGCTTGACTTTTTCATAATAAGACACCATTATGGTGAACACAGGTTCCTTGAGAATCGAATGGAAAAGGGAGAGAGCGGAGGAAAGGCAAAATGTAGGATACAAAATGTAAAATGTAAAAGAAGGATAAGGCATGCAGTACAGGCAATAGAAGGGCTGCATGCAGTGGTTTCACAGTTTTTCAGGCTGTATAACGGAGACCACTACACGAAACAGAATTCATGTGCCTGCAAAAGCGTCCGTCTCTGTCTTAGAGGAGACGGCCCACTTTTACATTTTACGTTCTATAGTTTACATTTTAAATTTCCCGCTTAGTTGCCGGCCGACTTTACCTTGATGGAAACGTCGATGGGATCGGTATTGCTGCCCACCGGCTGGTTTTCGAAGAAGTAAATGGCGGGCATGGGCGGCTGGCCGGCCAGCACGTAGGGAGTTTGGCCGCTGTACATGCCGGCATCGATGGGGTTGGCGCCAGTGCTGCCGTAACCCGCGCCCAGGGCGGGAGAGCCAGCTTTGAGCTTCCACTGGCCGTCGGGAGAAATGCCGGTGCCGGTGCCCACGAACACGTCGGTCATGGTCACGCTGGCCTGGTTGCCGTTGGTAGCGCCGAACTGGGTGCCGCCGGCCAGGTTGTTGGCCACCAGGTTGGCGGTTCCTTCAAAAAACCCGGTCCACATGATATTATTGGTGATGCTGCTGTTGGAAACATTCAGCTTGCCGCGGCGGAAAATGTTATTCTGGATCAGCAGGATCGCGTTGGCATGAGCGGTCAGGCAGCCGCTGGTAGAGCCTTCGCCGTAGTGGCTGTTGACGCTGATAAAGTTGTTGGTGATCAATATGCCGGTCGAAGCGCTGTTGACACTGATGCTGACGCCGTAATTCTGCGAAATGATGATGTTCTTTACCGCGATGTTGGAATTGGTATTCAGGTAATACAGGCGGATGTCGCCGCAGGAATAGTCCGAACTGGCGCCATTGGTCGTAGAGAAGCGGTTGCGGCGGATGACGATATCATGGGCCTGGACAGTGAGGGTATTGCCCTGGAAATCAAGCCCCATGATCTGCGAGCCTTCCGATCCCACGTTGAAGGTAACCGCAGTGACCTTGGCGGTTTGCGCCAGCGATTGGGTGTTGGGATTTTCGTCCAGGAAATAACCGGGACCGAGGATCACGAGGTTCTTGGTGCAGGTAAGACCGCCGTAATTGGAGGGAGAACCTTCCAGGTGCAGGGTATCGCCGGAAGCGGCGCCGTTATGGGCAGCCTGCAGGGTGGTGAAGTCGGCCGAAATACCCGTATTGTTGTTGACCCGCCAGATCTTGGCAGAAGCCTGGAACGCTACAAAAGAAAGGACAGTTAGTAGAGTTGTTCTCAACATAAACAGTTCGTATTTAAAAAGTTGATTAAGACAGTTTGGTACCGACAATACATACCCGGGGCATTTCAGCAATGCCGATCGCCGTTTCACCCGGAGCATCGTTGGGAATAGCAGGTTTAAAGAAGGATAGAGCAGTTAGACCGTCTTCACAGGAATGGAAATAAACAAAACAGACTGCAAATATAGACCAGGAACTATTAACCGTACAAAGCACACGAATTTTTTTTTGACAAAATCATAACAATCAAATCATACTTCGCAGCGCACCATTACACAAACACATAACACTTCCTTGCCATCCATCATACTCTTCCAAAGATCTGCTTCCTTTTCACACCCGGAGTAGCCTAAGCACACAACGCAAAATTTCCTACTCCGTACCCCTCCCCCACTTCTTATATATTGCCTGTTATTTATTACTTATTGCCTGTTTCCTCCAGTACCTCCAGGATCACCCGGCAGCTTTTTTCCAGTTCTTCCTCCGTAATCACCAGCGGAGGAGATATACGCAGACAGTTAGACGCAAACAGGAACCAGTCGGTAAACACATTTTTTTCCAAACAACGATCAATTACTTTTTTACAGGTTTCGAACGATTCAAAAGCAACGGCCATCCACAACCCAAAAGAGGAAGTGCCCTTGATGGCAGGATGCACCAGCAGCCGCCGGAGCAAGCGCTCCTTTGCCGCCACCCCTTCGATCATCCCTTCCGACAACAGCGCCTCGAAAGCCGCCAGTCCGGCCGCGCAGCAAACCGGGTGTCCTCCGAAGGTGGTAATGTGCCCCAGCACCGGGTTGTCGGCCAGGCAGCTCATGACCGGTTGATCGGCGATGAAGGCCCCCAGCGGCATGCCGCCGCCCAGGGCTTTGCCCAGCAACAGCACATCGGGCACCACCTCAAAATGTTCAAAGGCCCAAAGGGCCCCCGTACGGCCAAAGCCTGCTTGAATCTCATCCATGACAAGGAGCGATCCGGTAGCGTTGCACCGCTCGCGTAATTTTTTCAGCCAGCCTTCCTGCGGGGCAATGATCCCCCCCTCGGCCTGTACCGTTTCCACGAATACGGCGGCGGTTTCCGTAGTAATAAAGGAAAGGTCGTCGAAGGAATTGTACTCCAGGTGGCGGATGCCCGGCAGCAGCGGGCAGTAGGCCGTACGCCAGTAGTCGCTGCCGATCATGCTCAGCGCGCCCTGGGTAGAGCCGTGGTACGAACGGTTGAAGGCTACGATCTCGGCCCGGCCGGTGTAGCGCTTGGCCAGCTTCATGGCGCCCTCCACCGCCTCAGCTCCCGAATTGGTAAAATAGACCGAGTTGAGGGAAGCGGGCAGGTGTTCGGTCAGCTTTTGGGCATAACGCACCTGCGGGCTTTGCACCACCTCGCCGTACACCATCACGTGGAGGTAGGCATCGAGCTGTCGGCGGATGGCGTCGAGGACGGCGGGGTGCCGGTGGCCGACATTGGCCACGCTGATGCCGCCGATCAGGTCTATATAGGTTTCGCCGCCGGAGCCGGTCAGGGTGGAGCCTTCGGCTTTGACGATCTCCAGGGCCAGGGGGGCGGTGGAAGTTTGGGCAACGTGCTGCAGGAACAATTGACGTAAATGCATGATTGGGATTTAGAGAAGGACAAAGATCATCTCTGCACTTTATTTCTGCCCGAAAAAGAATTTATTTGCAGTGGATTCATTAACCCTAAATCATTCTTCCATGGCCCTGATCTTACCAGTAGAAGACAAATCCCCTACCTGGGGCGAGAATTGTTTTATCGCACCCAATGCCACCCTGGCCGGCGACGTGGTCCTGGGCAATGACTGCAGCATCTGGTTCAATGCCGTGCTGCGGGGCGACGTGAACAGCATCCGCATCGGCAACAAGGTGAACGTGCAGGACGGGGCGGTAATTCACTGCACCTACAAAAAAACAAAAACCATTATCGGCAACAACGTCTCCATCGGGCACAACGCCATCGTTCACGGCTGCGCCGTGCACGACAATGTGCTCATCGGCATGGGCGCCATCGTCATGGACAACGCGGTGGTGCACAGCAATACCATCATTGCCGCGGGGGCCGTGGTGCTGGAAGGCACCATTTGCCAGGGCGGCGCCATCTATGCCGGCGTGCCGGCCAAAAAGGTAAAGGACATCCCGCAGGAGCTGGTGGAGGACCAGATCAACCGCATCGCCAACAATTACCTGGACTATTCGAAATGGTTTGAAGCCGTCAACGAGGCCGGGTAAGCAATTAATGAAAAAATATTCCGTTATTCCCAAAACCTCCCCTTCATGAAACACATCCGAATCGCCTTGTGGACAGTCCTGGCCGCGTGGCTGCTCTCTTCCTGCGGCCTGTTCAAACCCAAGTACGGCTGTCCCAGCGATGGCAAAAACGTAGGAGCGGAAAAGCTTATGGATGGCAGCAAAGTGAAGAAGGCGAAGAAGTTTAAATCATAGAGTTCCTAAGTTCCTGAGTTGGGGTTTAACGCTTCGGAGTTACGTCAACTCAGGAACTTTCTTTTTACCAGCTCTTCTCCCCGAGGCTCTCTAATATGTTGTAATAGCTGACGTAGCGGTCTTCGTGGATGGCACCGCTGACGACCGCGTCCTTGATGGCGCAGCCCGGCTCGTTGATGTGCAGGCAGTTGTTGAACTGGCAGTCGTTCAGGCGCGCGCGCATTTCGGGAAAATAGCCCGACAGCTCCTGCCGGTCCACGTCCACCAGGCCGAACTCGCGCATGCCCGGCGTATCGATCAGGCGGCCGCCAAAAGGCAGGTCGTACATTTCGGCAAAGGTGGTGGTATGCAGCCCCTTGCCGCTCCAGCCGCTGACATCCTGGGTGCGGATGTTCAACCCCTGGACGACCGCATTGATAAAGGAGGATTTGCCAACGCCGCTGTGCCCGCTCACCAGCGAGGTCTTGCCCTGCAGCAGCGCCTTTACCTCGTCCACGCCCCTTCCGTCTTTCACGCTCATACCCACCACCCGGTAACCGATGCTGCCGTAAATTTCCGCCCACTCGGCAAACACTTCCTGTTCCTTTTCACGGTACAGGTCGTACTTATTGAATACCAGCACCGCCGGCACGTGGTACATTTCGCAGGCCACCAGGAAGCGGTCGATAAAGCCCTGCGAGGTGCGCGGCTCGCGGATGGTGGCGATCAGGATCGACTGGTCGAGGTTGGCCGCCACGATATGGTGCTGGTGCTTGTGCCGCGGCGACTGCCGGTTGATGTAGTTGCGCCGGTCGTGGATATGGGTGATGATCACGGAGCGCTCCGATTCGCTTTCCATGTCGAAGTCCACGATATCACCAACGGCCAGGGGGTTGGTGGACGTGAGGTTGCCGATCTTAAAAACCCCTTTGATGCGGGCGTTCCATACCCGTCCGTCTTCCTCTTTCACGGTATACCAGCTACCGGTAGATTTGTAAACAATGCCTTGCATGATGAAGGAAATGTACGGAATAATACGCATCGCCAAAATCTTTTCCGGCATCCTGCCTTCCCAACAAGCTCTGCTGCAATGGGTTAGCCCTCCGCTCTTCCATCAAAACTATTGCCTGCCCCGGCTGCGGTTATAATTTTCTTCATTTTGAGCATCGGGCCGCACCCCAGCCTGAGGCATAGCATTTGGACCCCTGCCACGGATAGGGACATTAGAAGCGGATTAAAAGGTGGTGGAAAATTTGTATCCATGAGTCGGTCCTGTTAAATTTGGATTGTCTTTTTGTGCCGGTTCTTTCCCGCCCTTCCAAATCTACGGCCCGCCTGCCCTGATGCCGATACCCCATCCGGACTATGACAGGTTCCGCACCACAGCCGCCCCCTTCCCCGCAATCCCACCCTTTTGAAGCTGCCTTCCCCCGTTGACGGCTTTTGCCCGAACGGATCACGCCGACCCCTACGCGATCCTCTCCGGAATCCTTCTGCCTTAAGGAACTAAAAGAGCATCCTGCCTTATCCCCTGAAGTTTAAATCCTTTTAAAACCACCAACAGTATGAAAAGATTTACCTTTCTTTTTCTAAGCTCTTTGCTGCTCGCAACTTTCTTAAATGCACAGGTTACCCTGATCCCCTTCAAAGACGCCTGGAAGTTCCTCGACAATGGCTCCGCCCCCAGCGCCGCCTGGAACACCCTTTCCTTCAACGATGCCTCCTGGAAGGCCGGCGGCGGCGCCCTGGGCTACGGCCTCCCCGGCCTGGTCACCACCATCAACTTCGGGCCCACTACCACCGGCAAGTTCATCACTACTTACTTCCGCAAAACCATTTCCCTTACCGATCCCTGGCTGTACAACAGCTTTTCCGCCACCGTCAACTACGACGACGGCGTGGTGGTATACGTGAACGGAACCGAAGTGTACCGCAGCAATATGCCTTCCGGCCCCGTTACGGCGGCTACCCTGGCCCCGAACACGGCCAACACCTCCAAAACCTTTACCATCAGCCGAACCGCCTTCCGGCCCGGCACCAACATCGTGGCCGCGGAGATCCACCAGAATAGCGCCACTACCCCGGACATGCTTTTCGACCTGCTGCTGAAAGCCAGCGCCGACGGCACCCCTCCCAAGGCGGCCGGCTCGAACCGGCACAACCCGGCCACCCCCACCTTTAAAGCCACCACCGCCGTCTTCCGCTTTTCGTTTACCGAAAAAGTGAAGGGCGTGGACGCCTCCGACTTCGAAGTGGTCCCTGCCAGCGGCACGCCGGGCGGCACGGTGAACGCCCTCACCCCCTTTGGCACCGATGGAACCACCTATGACGTAACGGTAAAGAATATCTCCGGCACCGGCGCCCTGAAGCTCAACCTGAAGGCCGGCGCCACCGGCATTACCGACGTGGCAGGCAATGCCATCCGGTCGGGCTTTTCGGCCGGCCAGATCTATACGGTGGACCGCAGCGCCCCGCTGATCCAAAGCATCAACCGCCAGACGCCGAACGACACCCTGACCAATGCCGACACCCTGGTGTTCCGCGCCACCTTTTCCGAGCCGGTGACCGGGGTGGATGCCGCCGACTTCGTGCCGGTAGGCCCGGCCGGCACGGTGGCCGGCACCGTAAAATTGGCTACCTCCGTGGGTGAGGGCGACCGCTGGGACATCAGGGTAGTGCCCTCCTCCGGCGCCTCGCGGCTGCGCCTGGACCTCAAAACCAGCGGCACCGGCATTACCGATATCGCTACCAACGCCCTGTCGGGCGGCTTTACCGCCGGGGAAACCTATTACCTCGACCATACTGTGCCGTATGTAAAAAGCATCACCCGCCTGCTTCCCCTGTCCACGGATACCCTGACGGTTGCCACCGTGACCTACCAGGTGGTCTTTTCCGAGCCGGTGATCTCCGTAGGCAATGCCGACTTTACGGCTACCCCCGCCACCGGAACGGCCCGGGGCGCCATCGCTTCGGAGGATGTGAAGCCGGTAGGCACGGACGGCACTACCTGGAGCGTGAAAGTGACCGCCATTACCGGCCAGGGCCAGCTGCGCCTCGACGTCAACACCTCCAAGGGGATCACCGATCCCGCCGGCAATGCCTGCGCCGCCTATACCACCGGCCAGACCTACCTGGTGGACCGGCAGGCACCCCAGGTGGCCTCCATTAACCGCTATGCGCCCACAACGCCCAGCACCAACGCCGCCTCGGCAGTATTCATCGTGACCTTCAGCGAGCCGGTGACCGGCGTGAACACATCCGACTTTACCCTTACCGTCAAGGGTTCGGCCAAAGGCAAACTGACCGCCGATGCCGTTACCCCCGCGGGCACCGAGGGCACTACCTACCATGTGCGGGTGGCCGAACTGAAAGGAACCGGCGACCTGCGCCTGAATGTCAAGAGCAGCGGCACCGGCATCCGGGACCAGATGGGTTACGACCTGGACAAGGGCTTTACCTCCGGCCAGACCTATACCCTGGACGTGCTGCAGCCCACGGTGATCAGCGTCACCCGCCACCCGCTGGCCAAGGAAGTCTCCAATGCCACCTCGCTGACCTACCGGGTCACCTTTTCCGAAGCCATGTCGGGTGTTGACGGATCGGCTTTCTTTACGACTGCCGCCCAGGGTAGCGTCAGCGGCGTGGTCGACCCCTCTTCCGTGATCCCCGTAGGCACTACGGGCGCCACCTTCGATGTGACGGTCAACTCCGTGAAAGGGAACGGCAGCTTGCGGCTGGACGTGAAAAACGGCGGCACTACCATCACCGACGTGGCGACCAACGCCCTGAGGGGCGGCTTTGCCGGCGGCCAGACCTATACCGTGGACCAGGCGCCGCCCTCGGCTACCGCCATTACCCGCCAGCTGCCTGCCGGCGAGAACACCAATGCCACTACCCTTACCTTCCGGACCGTGTTTTCCGAAAAAGTGATGGGCGTGGATACTTCCGATTTCATCGTGACCACCCTGTCGGGCCCTGCCTGCAACGTACAGGTACCCTCGTCGGTCACCCTGGTGGACAGCGGCACCGCCTATGACGTTACGGTCAGCGGCGTGGCTACGCACTCCACCCTGCGCCTGGACCTGCGCAATACCGAAACCGGCATCACCGACGCAGTGGGCAATGCCCTGGGCGCCGGCTTCACCGGCGGACAGCCCTATAGCGTGGACCCGCCTCCCTTCGTGGCCGCCATCAACCGGCAGCTGCCGGCCGGCGAGGCTACCAAAGCCTCCGCGGTCACCTTCCGTGTGAACTTCTCCGAACGGGTAACCGGCGTGGACCTTTCCGACTTTACCCTGACGAGGGTGAGCGGCTCGGTGAAAGGCTCCCTGGCCGCCAATGCGCTGGCAGCGGTGGGCACCGACGGCAAGACCTTTGATGTGACCGTCAGCTCCATTACCGGCACCGGCCTGCTGCGGCTCGACGTAAAAGCCCTGGGTACCGGCATTGCCGACAACAAAGGCAGCAGCTTCAGCGGGGGCTACGCCCAGGGCCAGGTATTTAATATCGACTATGTATCACCGGTAGTGGCCGGCATCAGCCGCCAGCGGCCCGCCGCCCCCACCACCAACGGCACCACCGTCACCTTCCGGGTGACCTTCAATGAAAAAGTGCAGCACGTGGACCTGTCCGACTTTATCCTGACCACCGTCAGCGGCAGCCCCGGCGGCAAGCTGGCCGGCCTGGTGCCCGCCGGCACCGACGGCAAGGCCTACGACGTGACCGTCAACGCCCTGGCCAATATCGGCTCAATACGGCTGGACCTGAAAGCCGGCGGAACCGGCATCCAGGACGAGGTGAACAACCCCCTGAACACGGGCTATACCAAGGGAGAAACCTATACGGTCGAATACACGCCGCCTACCGTGGTGAGCATCAACCGCTCGGCGCCCACCGGCCAGAGCACCGATAAATCGGCCGTCACCTTTCGGATCAGCTTCTCCGAAGCCGTCACCGGCCTGGACCCCGCCGATTTTACCCTGACCACCCTCGACGGCACGCCCTGCGGCGAACTGGACGGTGACGCCATCACCCCCGGCAACGCCCTGGGCAGCAAGTACGACGTGCGGGTTACCTCCATTACAGAGAACATCAAGCTGCGCCTGGACCTGGACAGCATCGGCCATGGCATCACCGACCTGGCCGGCAACCCCCTCAGCGGCGGCTTTACCGCCGGGCAGTCCTACACCATCAAGCCCTCG
This sequence comes from Huijunlia imazamoxiresistens, assembly GCF_037132455.1. Lineage (NCBI taxonomy): Bacteria > Pseudomonadati > Bacteroidota > Chitinophagia > Chitinophagales > Chitinophagaceae > Huijunlia > Huijunlia imazamoxiresistens. The sequence continues at coordinate 17,084 of NZ_JBBBEI010000019.1, forward strand.
GCCAACTACGGCTTTAAGGCCACCGAAACCCTCAACACCCTGACCATTGCGGAGAATACGGAGCATAAGCCCCAGTCGAAGCTGTGGAAACATGACGGCCGCTGGTGGGCCGTGCTCACCGCTTCCGGCGGCACCAAGATCTTCCGCCTGGACGGCACCTCCTGGGAAAGCGTGCTGACCATCAACGGCGACGAGGACTTCAAGGCCGATACCTGGGTGGTGGGCGACCTGACCCATATCCTGCTGTTCCGCGAGTCGTCGAGCTCCAGCTCGTACCTGTTCTCGGTGGAATACGATACGGTCCAGCATACCTACCGCCCCTGGAGCCAGCGGCCGGGCCGGGTGTCGGTCTCCCTGGGCGATGATGCCGAAGTAGCCACCCTGGTGGTGGACGACCGGGGCCGCATGTGGGTGGCCGCCGACGGCAACGGCGACGTGGGCATCCGCTGGAGCGACGCCCCCTATACCACCTGGAGCAGCCGCATCAAGCTGGCTTCGGGCGCTACCGCCGACGACATCTGCACCCTGGCGAAAATGCCCGGCCAGATCGGCGTGCTTTGGTCCAATCAGAAATCCGAACGCTTCGGCTTCAAAACCCATAACGACGACGACGATCCCTCCGTCTGGTCCGAAGACGAAAACCCCGGCTCCCAATCGGCCAAGAACGTGGGCATGGGCTTTTCCGACGACCACCTCAATATCGTCAGCGGCAGCGACGGCACCCTGTACTGCGCCGTCAAGACCTCTTACGACACGGAGAACTATCCCAAGGAGTCGGTGCTCATCCGGCGACCCGACGGCACCTGGGACAAACTGTACAAGGTAACCGAATACGAAAGCGGCGGCACCCGGGGCATCATGCTCGTCAATGAAAAGGTAGGCAAGATGCGGGTAGTGTACACCTCCATCGAGAACGGCGGCGATATCCTCTACCGCGAGTCCGGGCTCAAGGATGTAGCCTTCGGGCCGGCCAAGAAGCTGCTCAGCGGCAATTACAACCATGCCACCAGCACCCACCAGACCTTTACCTCGGAAGTAGTCGTGATGGTGACCGACCTGAGCTCGGGCACGAACAAAGCCAAAGGCCTCATCCTCAGCGATGATCCGCTGCCCACCGCCCCGCCGGCCACCCCGGCGCCGGTCAGCGAAAAACCGGCGGAAGAAGCCGACGACCTGGCCGCGGACCTGACCGCTTATCCCAACCCCTTCTCCCGCCAGGTGACCGTCAGCTTTGTGCTGCCCCAGGACGATGACTACAGCCTGGTGCTGCGCGACCTCGGCCATACCCGGACCGACCTGCTCAAACAGGGCCGGGCCGATGGTGGCCAGCGCATCAGCCTGACCATCGACCGGGCCGGGCGGGCCAACGGCCTGTACCTGCTGCAACTGCACACCAGCAAGGGCAGCAAAACCCTGAAACTGATGCTGGAATAAGAACATCAGCTCCCTAAAGGCGCCGGCACCAAAAAGGGTCCGGAACCCTGTAACGGTTCCGGACCCCTGATCGCCCCGGGGCGGCCGGCGCCTTTTTTCTTCCCCTGGTGGAACCGTTGCCCGGATCTGTCAGGGATCGTTTGTGTATGGACTCCCCCCTGGAAACGGGACGATCCGCACCTGCTGTGCAAAATTTTATTCCTTCTATAAACCATTAAGAGTATGAAAAGATTTTTATTCTTTTTTCTCTGCTCTTTGTTGCTGACCTCCGTACCGCATGCCCAGGTGACACTCGTACCTTATAAATCTACCTGGAAGTATCTGGATAACGGCAGCGACCAGGGTACCGCCTGGCAAAAGCTTTCCTTCAATGATGCAGCATGGAGGTCGGACAAGGGCAATTTCGGTTACGGTGTGGAGGACGTGTCCACGACCCTCAGCTTTGGCCCCGACAAACAAAACCGGTACATCACCCATTACTTCCGCAAAACCTTTTCGGTAGCCGAAACCGACCTGTACAACGACTTCACCGCCTCGCTCCAGTTCGACGACGGCGTGGTGCTGTATGTGAACGGAACGGAAGTTTTCCGCAACAACATGCCGGCCGGCGACGTCGGCCACCGCACCCTGGCCACCTCCTCGGCCACCATCCAGAAATCGGTGGTGTTGCCCAAAAGCGTCTTTGTCAACGGCACCAACGTGCTGGCCGTGGAGGTGCACCAGTTCTCCAACACTTCCGCCGACATGCTCTTTGACCTGAAGCTGGGGGGCAACGCCGACGAAACGGAACCCCGGGTAACGGCCATCAACCGCCACACCCCCACCGCCGGCATTACCAATGCCTCCTCGGTGACCTTTCACGTGGCCTTTTCCGAAAAAGTCAGCGGCGTGGATGTTGCTGACTTTACCGTCATGCCGGTCAGCGGCACGCCGGGCGGAACGGTGAGCGCCGTTTCCGCCGCCAGTGCCGACGGCACCCAGTATTATGTCAGCGTAAACGGCATCAGCGGGGGGGGCTCCCTGCGGCTGGACCTAAAGAAAAGCGGCACCGGCATTACCGATAAAGCGGGCAACACCGCCTTGGGCTTTACCGGCGGGCAGCCCTACTCCTTCGACCGCACCCCGCCCGTGCTCATCGGCATCAACCGGCAGTCGCCTTCCTCCGCCCTTACCAATGCTACCAGCCTTACCTACCGGGTCACCTTTTCGGAGGCCATGGTCAATGTACAGGCCAACGACTTCCGGGCGGTAGCCGCCGACGGTTCGGTCAGCGGGGCCGTTACCGGCGTGGAACCCCTTACCTCCAACACCTATAACGTGCAGGTGGGCTCGGTCAACGGCAACGGCAGCCTGCGCCTGGACCTGAGGAGCAATGCCGGCCTGACCGATATCGCCGGCAACCACCTGGCGGGAGGCTACACCTCCGGCCAGACCTACACGGTAGATCATATCCACCCGCAGGTGCGCAGCGTCGGCCGCCTTCTTCCCCTGGAAAGCGTTACCAAGGCGGCCAGCGTAGTGTACCAGGTAGTGTTCACCGAAAAGGTCAGCGACGTGGGCCCGGACGACTTTACCGTGACCACGGTTTCCGGAACGGCCAAAGGCATCATTGCGTCAAAGGGGATCAAGACCTCCGGAACGGAGGGGACTACCTGGGAGGTGACCGTCAGCTCGGTCAGCGGCACCGGGCAGCTGCGGCTGCAGGTACAGGCCGGGGGCATTTTTGACGGGGCAGGCAACGACTGCTACGGATTTGAGGGAGGCGAGCCGTTCAGCGTTGACCGGACGGCTCCCCGGGTGCTGAGCATTGAGCGCTACGCCCCCGCCGCGGTCAGCACCAACGGCAGCACGGTGGTGTACCGGGCCGTGTTCTCCGAGCCGGTGACCGGCGTGGATGCAGCCGACTTTGCCCTGAAAAAAGGCAGTGGTTCCGCCAAGGGCGTCATCGAGGCGGGTGCCGTCACCGCCGTGGGCAGCAACCGCACCACCTATGATGTGCGGGTAAGCACGCTCAGCGGCAGCGGCGACCTCCGCCTGGATGTCCGCAGCTCCGGCACCGGCATCCAGGACCTGGTGACCAACGAACTGTCGGGCGGCTTTTCGGGCGGCCAAACCTATACGCTCGACCTGGTGGCCCCCAAAGTGGTCAGCATCAACCGGCAGTTGCCCACGGGCACGGCCACCAACGCCAGCCAGCTCACCTTCCGGGTATCCTTTTCGGAGGCGGTAACGGGGGTAAAACCGGCCGACTTCCTTACCAGTACCGTCAGCGGCACGCTCACCGGCATGGTGGCCGCCGACGGCGTGGTGGCCGCGGGCGCCGAAGGCACCGACTACGACGTGACGGTGAGCCGGGTGCGGGGCACCGGCGTGCTGCGCCTGGACCTCCGCACCAGCGGCTCGGCCATCACCGACATCGCCACCAATGCCCTGAGCGGGGGCTTCGGCACCGGCCAGACCTATTCGGTGGACCAGACGCGCCCCACGGTACTCAGCATCCTGCGGCAGTCGCCCACAGCCGACTCCACCAACATTTCCTCCATCGTATGGCGGGTAACCTTTTCCGAAAAGATGGCGAACCTGAAGCCCGAAGGCTTTACGCTGGCCGTTCTGCGCGGCGCCCCCAGCGGCGAGCTGACCGCCACCGGCATCAAGGCGGTAGGCAGCACGGGCACGGTCTGGGATGTAGAGGCCTCCGCCATCAGCACCTTCAGCACCCTGCGCCTGGATGTGCCGGACGCCAGCAGCCTGACCGATGCGGTGGGCAATACCGTCCAGGGAGGCTATACCTCCGGGCAAACCTACCATATCGACCCGCCGCCGATGGTGGTGGGCGTGCAGCGGCTGGCGCCTTCCGACGAACGCACCAACGCCTCCGCCGTCACCTGGCGGGTGACCTTTACCGAAGGGGTCACCGGCGTGGACCTGAAGGACTTTACCTTTACCACCCTGAGCGGCAGCTCGAGCGGCAAGCTGGAAGCCGATGCGGTGGTGCCCTCCGATGCCAAGGGAGCGGCTTACGACGTGACCGTCAGCAATATCTCCACCTCGGCAGTGATCCGCCTCAACCTCAAATCGGGCAAGACGGGCATTACCGACGTTTTCGGCACCCCGCTGAGCGACGGCCCCGCCCGCAACAGCAAGGACTTCGAATTTACCGGCTATAAAAAAGGAGAAACCTACACGATCGATAAAACCGCGCCCCTGGTGCAAAGCATTAACCGGCAACTGCCCGCCGGCGCCATCACCAACGGCCAATCGGTCACCTGGCGGGTGACCTTCTCCGAAGCGGTCGAGGGCCTGGGACCGGCCGCCTTTGTCCTCACTACCGTCAGCGGCAGCAGCAGCGGCCAGCTGTTCGCCCGGGGCATTGTGCCCGTGGGCACCACCGGCACCGTGTACGATGTAACGGCCGCCGGCATTTCGGGCACGGGCACCCTGCGCCTCGACCTGGCGAACACCGCCAGTGTGACCGACCTGGTGGGCAATAGCGTCGGCCGCAGCTTTGTCACCGGCCAGCCCTACAACATGGACTACCTGCCGCCCTTTGCGGCCAGCATCAACCGGCAGAAGCCCACGACAGAGGCCGCCCACGGCGCCACCGCCACGTTCCGCGTGCTCTTTAACGAACCGGTCGCCGGCGTGGACGCCTCCGACTTTTCCATCACCACCCTCAGCGGTCTTCCCACCGGCCTGCTGGCGCCCAATGCGGTGGTAGCCGTCGGCTCTGCCGGCACTACCTACGACGTCACCATCAGCGGCATCCGGGAATATGCCACCTTGCGCCTCGACCTCAACCCTTCGGCCACTGCCATCACCGATATCGCCGGCAATGACCTTACCGGCGGCTTTACCACCGGGCAGGCCTTTTTCGTAGACCCGCCCCCCAGGGTGGAAAGCATTACCCGGCAGGCGCCCCTGTCGGAAACGGCCGAGTCGAACGAGATCACTTTCCGGGTGGTGTTTTCCGAAAGAGTAAAAAATGTCGACGGCCCCAACTTTTATGCCACCACCCTGAGCGGCAATGCCCGGGGCACGCTGGCCCTGATGGGCCGCGACCCGCTCTCCAGCCAGCCGGTGCCGACCGTAGCGCCCGTGGGCACCGACGGCAAAACCTGGGACGTGACGGTGCACGGCATTACGGGCAGCGGCGTGCTGCGGCTCGACATGAAGGAAAGCGGTACCGGCGTCAAGGATGCCACCAACGACCCCCTGCTCGGCGGCTTCACCACGGGCGAGTCCTTTACCGTGCGGGCGCCGGCCTCCCAGGCCTTTACCTCCATCCTGGACCTCGGCCCGGTGCCCATTGCCAAGAATACGGCCGACAAGCCGCAGGGCAAAGTATGGACCTATGCAAACAAGTGGTGGAGCGTGCTGTCGACGACCAGCGGCACCAAGCTGTTCCGCCTCGACACCGCGGCCTGGACCCCCGTGCTGACGCTTTCCAACTCCTCGAACGTACATGCCGACTGCCGCGTGGCGGGCAACGTCACCCATATCCTGCTGTTCGAGCCCGAGAACGACTCCTACCTGGTATCGGTGGAATACGATGCGGCGCTGGGCAACTATAAGCAGTGGAGCAGGCGCCGGGACGAAGTGGAACTGGACTTTGGCAAAGGGGCGGAATCGGCCACCCTGGCCATCGACAGCCGGAACCGCATGTGGATCGCCTCGGCCGCCAAAACCGACGTGAACGTACGCTACAGCGATCCGCCCTACAGCAACTGGAGTGATACCTTCCACATCGAGGAAGGCATCACGGACGACGACATCTGCGCCATCACTACCCTGCAGGGCAAGATCGGCGTGCTGTGGTCGAACCAGAACACCCAGCGCTTCGGCTTCAAGACGCATAACGATGGCGCCGACTGGCGCAGCTGGTCGTGGGACGAATCGCCGGCCTCGGGCCAGGCCCAGAGCAAGGGCAACGGCTTCGGCGACGACCACCTGAACATCCTCTGTGCCAGCGACGGCACCCTCTACTGCGCCGTAAAGACCTCTTACGACACGCCGGGCTATGCCAAGATCTCGCTGCTGGTACGCAACATCTGGGGCGGCTGGAGCTTTTACCCGGTCTCCTCCATCGAGGGTACGCGGGGCATCGTAGTGCTGAACGAAAAGGCCAAAAAACTGAAGATCATCTACGGCTCGAAGGAGGAAGGCGGTGACATCGTGTACCGCGAATCCCCCCTTTCGCCCATTTCCTTCGGCCCGCTGAAAACGCTGATCAGCGGCAAATTCCTGTTCAACGAAGCCACCAGCACCCACCAGCCCACCAATGGCGAGGTGGTGATCCTGGCCACCAACCAGGACCTGGAACCGAAGCTGGCGGTAGGCGTGCTGGCCCGCGATGAGGACAGCCCGTCGGCGGCCGCAGCCAGCCCGCAGGAGGCGGACGTCATCCACGGCTTTACGACCCCACCGCTTCCGGCCAACAACCTCCAGGCGGCCCTTTCGGTCTATCCCAACCCGGCAGCGGGCAACGTCCCCGTCACCGTCCATTTCCGGCTGGAGCAGACCGACACCTACAGCCTCCTGCTGTTCGACCAGCAGGGCGCGCAATTGTTGGAATTGAAAAAAGGCAGGGCCAAAGCGGGCCGTCCGCAGACGGTCTCCCTGGACGCCGGCCGTTTTCCCAAAGGCGTCTACCTGTTGCGCCTGCAAACGGCAAGGGGGAGCAGGACGGAGCAGCTGATTATAGAGTGAGAAGTTCCAGAGTTCCTGAGTTGTGTCTTAGTATGGTGATCAGTTGAAAGGTGGAAGGATTGCGCTGGCAACCGTTCCACCTTTCTCGTTTTACGTGATTCCTTGATGGTTTAGGGGAAGGTACGCAGGAGGGTATAGCGCAGCAGGAGCTCCAGGGCCAGCAGCGCCAGGGCGGCCAGGATAAAGGGCGCGAAGCGCTCCTCTACCCGTTCCCTGGAGATGACCTCCACCCGCGACTTTTCCATGCGGTCGATGTACTGGTAAATTTGTTGGAGGCTTTCCTTGTCCATGGCCCGGAAGTATTCGCCGCCGGTCCGGATGGCGATGCGCTTGAGCAGGCCTTCGTCGAGGCCGCCCTCCTGCATGCCTTTTTCCGCCACGGTGGCCGAGGGAATGGCGTTCATGCCGATGGTGTATACCTTGACGCCCTTGGCCCGGGCGATCTCCAGGGCGGTGGCCGGGTCGATCAGGCGGTTTTCGGGCGGCTGCTCCTTGCCGTCGGTGAGCAGGATCACCACCCTGCTTTTCGATTGGCCGGCTCCCAGCCGCTCCACCGAAGTAGCCAGCCCCTCGCCGATCAGGGTACCGTCTTCCAGCATGCCGCTGCGCAGGCTGTGGATCTGCTCCAGCAGCATCTGGTGGTCCGAGGAAATGGGCACCTGCGTAAAGCTCTCGCCCGAGAAGATCACCAGGCCGATCTGGTCCACGGGCCGCGACCGCACGAAATCGGCGGCCACCTGCTTGGCCACCTCCAGGCGGTTGGGAAAAAAATCGGCGGACAGCATACTGCCGCTTACATCCATGCACAGCACGATGTCGATGCCTTCGCCGGCGGTTTGCTTTTGCTGGTTGCGCACCTGGGGGCGGGCCAGGGCCAGGAGGAGGCAGCCCAGGGCCAGCAGCCGCAGCACCAGCGGCACGAACACCAGCAGGTTGCGGAAGGTGGTGACCGTGAACGCCCGGGCCGTAGTCACCCGGAAGCCGGCCTTCAGCGAAGGGGCCATGCGTGCCTGCAGCCAGGCAAAAACGGGCAGCATGCCCAAAAAAGGCAGCACCCATTTATGGGCGAACTCAATACTTTTAAACCAGTCGTACAACATCATAAACTTTCGATTGCGTCAATAGCTTTTTGAACGGTTTGCACTGCCGGCCGTTCCTCCTCTTCGGTCGGCTGGTAGCGGGCGAATTTCACGGCATCGCTGATCAGCAGGGTGTCGCGGAGGTGTTCGAACACGGAGCGGGGCAGCTGCAGCTTCCGGATCTGTGCCGCCAGGTCGTCGGTGGTTTGCGCAAACGACTGGATGCCTTTCCGCTGCAGCAGGTAGGTACGCAGGATATCCACCAGCCGTACATAGAAGGCTTTGGGTTCCAGGGAAGCCCGTTCCTTTTGCAGTTGCTGCAGCCCGGCCAGGGCCTGCTGGTAGGCATCCACCTTCGGGGCCGGGGGCGCTTCTTTTTTCTTCCGGCCCGGGAACACCAGGAAGAACAGCAGTCCGAGCAGCAGGGCGACCACCAGGTACCAGATCCACTTCATCCGCTCGGGGGCTTCCACCTCCCGGATGTCCTTGATGTCGTGGTACTCCTGCTGGGCATCAAAGGAAGTAAAGTTCACGTTGATGGTTACCGGGCGGGTGCGCAGCCGGGTGCCGGGCAAGGGCAGGGGCGGCAGGCGCCAGCTGCCGGAGTCCCAGCTGGTGAGGCGGAGGCGCTGCGACAGGCGGAGGCCGTCGCCGGTATCGAGCGTATCGACCTTCAGGCGCTCCAGCACCTCGAAATGCGGCAGGCTGTCCTGGGAAAAGAAGGCGGGAGCAGCCCCGGGAGCAAAAGAAGCTTCCAGCAGCAGTTCGAAGGGCTCGCCGATGACGATCTTTTCCTTGTCTACCGAAGCCTGTACAAATGGTTTTTTCTGGGCAAAAGAAAGGCAGGAAAAAAGGAGCAAGAAAAGGGATAAAAAGGTAATGCGTTGGTTCATGCCTGCTTAACTTCTGCTGATAAAAAATTTTTGGAGCACTTTGATATAATCCTCGTCGGTCCGGATGTGCAGCAGGTTGCTGCCCGCCTTTTTAAAGGCCGCGTTGCTGTATTCGGTTACCCGGAAGAATTCTTTTTCGTATTCGTACCGCACCAGGCGGCTGCCGGTGTCCACCCATTGCTGCCCGCCGGTCTCGGCATCCTGCACCCGCAGCAGGCCCAGGTCGGGCAGCTGCATGTCCATTTTGTCATACACCTTGATGCCCACCACGTCGTGCTTGTTGCCGGCCACCCGCAGGGCATCTTCGTAGCCGGCATCCACGAAATCGCTGAGGATAAAGGCGATACTTTTCTGGCGGGTGATGTTGTTGAAATACTGGAGCGCCATTTTCAGCTGGGTACCTTTACGTTCCGAGGAAGAGGCCAGCAGCTCGCGCAGGATGTAGAGGGCGTGCTGTTTGCCCTTCTTGGGCGGAATGTAGCGTTCGATCTTTTCGCTGTACAGGATAGCGCCCACCTTGTCGCCGTTGTTCACGGCCGAAAAGGCCAGCACGGCGGCCACCTCGGTGCTGATGCCCTTCTTGCTGGCATTGGCGGTGCCGAAGAGCGAGGAGGCGCTGACGTCCACCAGCAGCATCACCGTCAGCTCGCGTTCTTCCTCGAACACCTTGCTGAAGGGATGGCCGAAGCGGGCCGATACGTTCCAGTCGATAAAGCGGATGTCGTCGCCGGGATAGTATTCCCGCACCTCCCGGAACGACATGCCCCGGCCTTTGAAGGCGCTGTGGTATTCGCCGGAGAACAGGTCGCTGGCCAGCCGCTTGCTTTTGATCTCCAGCTCGCGTACTTTTTTTAATATTTCAGTGGTGGTGAGCAATGATTATCTTCTCCTTCTTCCTTTAAATAGTAAATTGTGAATATACACGCCATCCTAATTCCCAATGAACCCATTAACTCATTCCTTCTGCCCCGCTAGGGCATTTTTACGGTTCCCAGGATCTGGTGGATCACGTCCTCGGCGGTGATGTTCTCGGCTTCGGCCTCGTAGGTAAGTCCCAGGCGGTGGCGGAGCACATCCACGCAAATGCTTTTGACGTCTTCGGGCACCACGAAACCCCGCTTGTTCAGGAAAGCCTGGGCCTTGGCGGCAATGGCCAGGTTGATGCTGCCCCGGGGCGAGGAGCCGTAGGAGATGATGGGCTTCAGCTTGGCCAGGCCGTACTGTTCCGGGTTGCGGCTGGCAAAGACGATGTCGAGGATATACTGCTCTACTTTTTCGTCCAGGTACACTTCGCGCACCAGCTGGCGGGCGGAAACGATCTCCTGCACCGTGACTACGGGGCGGATGTAGGGCACTTCCAGTCCCTGCACGTTCTGGCGGATGATCAGCTGTTCTTCCTGGCGTGTAGGATAACCCACCACCACCTTCATGATGAAGCGGTCCACCTGGGCTTCGGGCAGCGGGTAGGTGCCCTCCTGGTCCAGGGGGTTTTGGGTGGCCAGCACCAGGAAGGGCTCTTCGAGCTTGTAGGTGGTGTCGCCGATGGTTACCTGGCGCTCCTGCATGGCTTCGAGCAGGGCGCTCTGCACTTTGGCCGGGGCGCGGTTGATCTCATCGGCCAGCACGAAGTTGGCGAAGATGGGTCCCTTGCGTACGATGAATTCGTTGCGCTGCTGGTTGTAGATCATGGTGCCCAGCACGTCGGCAGGCAGCAGGTCGGGGGTAAACTGGATGCGACTGAACCGGGCATGGATGGCCTGCGAGAGCGACCGGATGGTGAGGGTCTTGGCCAGGCCGGGCACGCCCTCGAGCAGCACGTGGCCGTTGGAGAGCAGGCCGATCAGCAGCCGGTCGAGCATATACGTCTGACCGATGATGACCTTGCCCACTTCTTCGCGCAGCATATCGATAAATCTTCCCGAATAACCGATCCGTTCATTTAACTGACGAATATCGTCCGCTGTTTTCAGCATAGAGTAAAAATAGATTTAGGTCCCGCCCGGGGCGGGAACGATTTGAAAAGAATGGCCGGCCGTTACGACAGGTACTTGCCCACGATCGGCAACCGGCGACCTACACCAAACGCCTTACAGCTCACTCTTATTATGGGGCAGAACTGATTGCGCTTGTATTCGTTCATATTTACCAGCCGCAGGATGCGGGCCACCAGCTTTTCGTCGAAGCCCTGGGCGATGATCTCGCGGGGGCCTTTGCGCAGCTCGATGTACTGGTACAGCACCCGGTCGAGCACTTCGTAATCCGGCAGGCTGTCGCTGTCTTTCTGGCCCGGCCGCAGCTCGGCGGAAGGCGGTTTGACCAAAATGTGGTTGGGAATCACTTCCTTCTCCTTGTTGAGAAAACGGGCCAGGGCGTACACCTGCATCTTGTACAGGTCGCCCAGCACGCTCAGACCGCCGGCCATATCGCCGTAGAGCGTGCCGTAGCCGGTAGCCAGCTCGCTTTTGTTGGAGGTGTTGAGCAGGATCAGGTTGAACTTGTTGGCCACCGCCATCAGCAGGTTGCCCCGGGTGCGGCTTTGCGTATTTTCCTCGGCGATGCTGAAGGGCAGTTTTTGAAACAACGGCTCCAGCGTATCCATAAAGGAATTATAAATGTTTTTGATGGGCACGATATCAAATGGATGTCCCAGGTTTTGCGCCAGCTCCACGGCATCGGTGACCGAGTGGCCGGAAGAGTATTCCGAGGGCATCATCAGCGTTTGCACGTTTTCGGCACCCAGGGCATGCACGGCCAGCACCTGCACCACGGCGCTGTCGATGCCGCCGCTGGCGCCCAGGATGGCTTTGGAAAAGCCCATTTTTTGGAAATAGTCGCGAATGCCCAGGACCAGGGCATGGTAAATTTCGTCGATATTCTTTTCGTTGGTAAGGTACTGCAGCGTATCCATGTCCGTACCCACTTCCGTGGCGGAATAATACACCGCGGCCTCCCCCCGGCCCTCCCGCGATGGCGGGACAAGCTCTCCGGAGGAGGGGGGGATAGCAGCACCCGGGCTGTGGGTATAGTCGGCCGCATAAGCGGCGGCATGGATCATCTCTTCATTCACATGAGCGGGTTGTTTGGCGGGTGCTTCCGCAATACTATCCGTATCCGAACCTAATAGTTCCTCCAGGTTCACGGTGCAATAGTCTTCTTCAAAGTAGTTCAGTTCTTTTACCAGCCTGCCGCCGGCGGTGTACACCAGGCTGCCGCCGTCGAAGACGATCTCGGTCTGCGAGCCTACGGTATTGCAATACAGCATGGGCAGCCCGTATTTGGCCACGGTAGCGGACACGATGCTTTTGCGCACCACGTCCTGGGCATAATTGTAGGGCGAAGCGGAGAGGTTGATCATGACGTCGGGCGCCTGTTGGATCAGCTCTTCCATCGGCGAGAGGCGGTAGAGCGGGTTGTCGCCCAGGTTCCAGATGTCCTCGCAAATGGTCACCGCCAGCTTTTTGCCCTTGAATTCAATCACCTTCCAGTCGAAGGCCGCCTCGAAATAGCGGTTCTCATCGAACACGTCGTAGGTAGGCAGCAGGGTCTTGTGCACCTCGGCCTTGATCTGCTTTTCGTGCAGGAAGAACACGGCGTTGAACAGGTCCTTGCCTTCCTTGCGTTCGTTGCGGGCAGGACTGCCCACCAGCACGCCGATGGTATCGGCATGTTCCTTAATTTGATCCAGGGTGTGGTAGCACTGGGCGATAAAGTCGTTGAACTCCAGGAAATCCCGCGGCGGGTAGCCGCAGATGCTGAGTTCGGAAAACACCACCAGGTCGGCGCCCTCCGCCTTGGCTTTTTGGATACCTTCAATGATCTTCCGGCCGTTCGCTTCGAAGTTCCCGATATGGTAATTTTGCTGCGCTAATACTATTTTCATATTGTTACTCATTGGTATCGTTTCAAAGTTCTGTAATAAATTACTAACTCTGCCTTTTATACCGTTTATGACAAGATTTTTCCTATTTGCAATATTCGTGCTGCTTCTTTCGTGCCGGAACGGTAAAAACAAGCCCGACGTCTCCCACATCAGTGCCCCGGTGACGATCGAGCGGTTTGAACAGGGCTTTTTCGCCCTCGATACCAACAACCTCGCTGCCGGCCTGCCGGCCCTGCAGGCGAAGTTCCCCCTCTTCTACCCCGACTTCTTCCAGGGCATCCTGCAGGTAAACCCTACGGATAACCGAAGCTATCCTGTCATCAAAAACGTGCTGTCGGCCTACCGCCCCATCTACGACTCCCTGGAAGAAAAGTACCGCAACCTGTCGGGGCTCCAGGAAGAACTGAGCGAAGGCTTCCGCTATGTAAAGTATTATTTCCCGCAGTACCGGATGCCAAGGGTAGTGACGTATATCGGCACGTTCGACGCGCCGGGTGTCGTGCTCACGCAGGTTTGCCTGGGCATCGGCCTGCACCAGTACGCGGGCAAGCAGTTTTCGGTCTACAGCGCCCCGCAGCTCCAGACCCTGTACCCTGCCTATATCTCGCGGCGCTTCGACCGCGAGTACATTTCCGCCAACTGCCTGAAAGCCGTAGCCGACGACCTCTACCCCGATGCCACGGCCGGCCGGCCGCTGATCGAGCAGATGATCGAGAAAGGAAAGCAGTGGTACCTGCTGGATCACTTCCTGCCCGACGCCCCGGACAGCGTGAAAACCGGCTATACCCGCAAGCAGCTGCAGTGGCTCGAAGAGAACGAGGGCAATGCCTGGGCCTACCTGCTGAAGAACGAGAACCTGTACAGCATCGAACCCTACGTGATCCAGACCTATCTGGGAGAGGCTCCTTCCACGCAGGTAATGACCGATGCGGCCCCGGGCAATATCGGCCAGTGGATCGGCTGGCGCATAGTGCAGAAATATGCCGGGGATCATAAAGATATGAAGGCGGTGCTGCAGGCCTCGCCCAAAACCATCTTCGAAGAAGCGAAGTACCGGCCGAAGTAAGCCTCCCCCGGCCCCCTCCGGTGGAGGGGGAGTTGGGGCGCATCCCGCTTGTTTCAGCCCTTTTATCCAACCGGGCACCTACATATAATAATTATATAGCACCCACACATATAAATAAAAAAGCACCCAACAACAATTGAGTGCTTTTTTATTTATATGTGTTATTTTTTTAGGCCTTTTTGCTAAAACCGGCGAAGTGCGGCCTCATCTCCTTCCCAACCGGGGGAGGCCGGGAGGGGGCTGGACTAATTGTTCTTAAAAGGCGTGATCATTTCAAAAGCGGGGATGTTGACCTCGAACATTTTTTTCGTATCCAAATTCTCCATTATATATGTTCCGTGCATCCGTCCCATCTCACTTTTCAAGTTGCATCCGCTGACATATTGATAATTATTTCCGCTGCTGATGGTTGGCTGAACCCCCACCACGCCCTCGCCTTCCACTTCGCGGTATTCGCCGTTGCTGTCGAAGATATACCAGTGCCTGCTGTGCAGTTTAACCGGGAAATCGTTATGATTTTCAATGGTTATGCGGTAGGCAAACATATATTCGGACAGAAGCGGATTGGAATAGTCCTGCTGGTAGAAGGTCTCTACACTGATCTCGACACCTTTGGAAATTTTGCTGATCATATCGCATCCATTTGGGTAAAAGTAAATAGTTTATTGAAGACGCCAACCTCTCATTGTATAATCCACCATATATTTGAAAAGCAAAAAATTATACCAAATATGAAAATAGCAGTTGCCAAAGGAGATGGAATTGGTCCGGAAATCATGGACGCCGTACTTAACATATTCACCGCCAACAAAGTAGAGCTTGAATACGACTTTGTGGACATGGGGAAATGGGTTTTCGACAAAGGATTTTCCAATGGCATGACTCCCGAGGCCCAACAGAAAATTGAGGAATTGGGGATACTTTTCAAAGGTCCCATGGAAACTCCGAAGGGCAAGGGCGTAAAAAGCGTAAACGTTACCGCCCGAAAAACCTGGAACACGTACGCCAACAAACGCGTCTTCCAGACCCTGCACGGCGTGGACACCGTTTTCTCGAAAGCCGGAGTACCGATCGATGTAACGATCGTGCGCGAAAACATCGAAGATACCTACGGAGGCATTGAGCATATGCTTACTCACGATGTGGCGTTAAGTCGGCGATTTATCACCCGTCCCGGAAGCCTGCAAGTGATCAAATACGCCTTCGAAATGGCGAAGAAAAAGAACGCCCGCCGCATCACCTGCGGTCATAAGGCCAACATCATGAAGCTGACCGACGGCCTGTTCCTGGAGTGCTTCTACGAAGTAGCCAAAGACTATCCCGAACTGCAGGCCGACGACAAGATCGTGGACGACCTGGCCATGAAGCTGGTGGTGCGCCCCGACGAATTCGACGTGATCGTGCTGACCAACCTGCAGGGCGATATCATGTCCGACCTCTGCGCCGGCCTGGTCGGCGGCCTGGGCTTCGCCCCTTCCGCCAACATCGGCGACCACATCTCCATCTTTGAAGCCGTACACGGCACTGCTCCCGATATTACCGGTAAAAACATCGCCAACCCCACCGCCCTGCTGCTGAGCGGTATCGCCATGCTGCGCCACCTGGGCTTTATGGAAAATGCCGCCGTTATTGAAAACGCCCTGCTGTATACCCTGGAACAGGGCGTACGCACCGGCGACTTCGGCGACCGCAGCAAGCCGGCCCTGAATACCACCGAATTCGCCGATGCCATCATCGCCAACTTCGGCAAAAAGCCGCAGGTGGGCGCCAAAGAGGTGCTGCCCAACAAACCCATCACTCCCACCGTGTTCAAGCTGGAGCAAAACGCCATGATGGTGTCCCAGGAAGAAGCGACCGAAAAGATCGTGGGCGTGGACATGTTCATCGAAAGCAGCGAACAACCCGAGGTGATCGCCCAGAAATGCCAGCACCACGGCGGCAACAAGTTCAAGCTGATCAACATCAGCAACCGCGGTACCCAGGTATGGCCCACCGGCTCGCGCTTTACCAACCTGGTAAACCTGTACAACGTGCGCTTCGAAAGCCTGAACGAACAGCCGCTGACCCAGCTGGATGTGGTCGGCCTGTACATCACCCTCTGCGGCGACTTCAAGATCTCTTCCTTTGAAATGCTGAATATGTGGGGCGCCAAGAAAGCCTACAGCCTGGCACAAGGACAATAAGCAGTTTACCGTTTTTAGCGTATAGGGCCTGCGGGATATTTCCCGCAGGCTTTTTTTTTCCGCCCGGCAGGCTTACCTTTCGTAGGATTTTACCAACCGCTACTTATTATGAGAACGATCTGCCTGCTCCTGCTGTTGCTGTCCGGCAACGGCGTTTTCGCCCAGAATTATTTTGAAGAGGTCCCTTTTGCCGAGGCCCTGCAACAGGCAAGGGAAAAGGGCAAAATGCTCCTGGTACGGTTCGATGCGGGAGCAAAAGGCTATGGCAATGAAATCACCGAGAAAAGCATGTCCGATAAACAGCTGTCGGAAAAACTGCAGCGTACGTTCCTCTGCCTGAAGATCGGCGAAAAACACCCCGACCGCCCCTGGCTGTACCGCCGGTACAACATTACGCTGGGCTGCCTGTTTTTCGACCCTTCCGGGATCGTGGTCTATAAAATCGAAGGCGCCAGCTCCAGTCCAGACTTTTATATGAAGCATATAGAGGCGGCCCTGGTAACGGCGGGCGAACCGCTGAAGCTCAACCTGCTGGAAACGGAATACACCAATGGGAACCGGCGGCCGGACTTTTTGGAAATGCTGCTGTTCAAAAGAAGAGAACTGGGCATGGTCACCGACTCGCTGCTGGAAGAATACACCTTCCTGTTGCCTCCCGACTCCCTGCGCTCGGTGCGCACGCTGCGGGTGCTGTACCAGATGGCGCCGGTCCTGGAATCCAAAGCCAGCCGGGCCCTGAATGCCGACAGCCTGCTGTTGAAAAATACGGCCGGGCAGTTTTCAACGACCGAGCTGTATTGCCTGAACGCCGAGATCATCCGCAAATCGCACACCCATGCTATACGGCGCCGGAATGAAGCCCTGGCACTGCGGGCAGGCGTCCTGGCCACCCGCCTGCGCGCACAACCGGTGCCGGCCACCAAAGAAGCGTTACGCTGGTCCGGCTTGTTTCCGCACGGGTATGAGTCGGCCCGGCTGTTCTATTACCTGGGCATTCGGGACACGGCCCGCGGCTTTGCCCTGGCAACCGAGTTTTACCGGAACTATTACCAGCACCTCTCCCCCGATTCCGTAAGGGCGGGCGACTCGCTCGAGCGGGTGCGCCTATTCACCAGCAAGACCATAAAGGCGGATACGATCTGGAAGGACAATAAAATGAGGATCCATAGAAGTATCGCCTATGTTTCCCAAGCCAGCAACTTTTCCAGCGAGCTGAACCAAATGGCCAGCCGGTACTACTACCTCACCAACGATCCCGTGCGCCTGTCCGAGGCGGCCGGATGGGCCAAAAGAGGGCTGGACTTCCTGGCACACTCCTCGGCCTATAACCGGTATGCGCTCCTGCTCTATAAACTGGGCCGGCAGCAGGAAGCCCTGGCACAGCAAACCTTGGCCATTGCCGACCTGCAAAAAAAGGGGGAATCAGCCCATTTGTTTCTGGAGCAACTGGAAAAGATGAAACGGGCCGAAGCCCGGATCGAATAATACCCATTTAAAGTAGGTTGGCCGGGGAGTACCGGAAGCCCGACAGGGCTTCACTGTGCATAGCCCCGGGTGTAACCCGGGGTCAGCAGTAGTACGCCACCTCAACCCCAACGGGGTTAATTGTGGGACCCTCAAAAAAACAAGCAGTCCGGGACCCGGAAGGAACTCCGAAGAATCCTTCGAAACTGAAAACTGCTGTAAATCGAACAGGACACATTCAACCCCATCCGGGGTTGCGGTAACGAACTACGGCTGATCCCGGGTTTCACCCGGGGCTATTCACAGTGAAGCCCTGTCGGGCTTCCGGTTCTCCCCGGCCAACCTACTTTAAATGGGTTATAAGGTCTATAAAAACAAATCCCCCGTCTTCCGGAGACGGGGGATTTGCTTTTATAGAAAGAATACTATCCTATTTTTTTGGAATTCTTATAACCGTTCTTCAGCAGCCACTGCAGCACCTTTTCGCGCTGGTCGCCCTGGATGATCACCTCGCCGTCCTTGGCCGAGCCGCCGGTACCGCAATAGTTTTTCAGCTTCTTGCCCAGGTCTTCGCGGTCCTCGTCCGTACCAACGAAGCCTTCCACCAGCGTTACGGTCTTGCCGCCGCGGTGCTTGGTTTCGAGGCGCACCTTCAGCTTCTGCTGCTGCGGCGGCAGGGTTTCCTGCGCTGCGTTTTCCTCTTCTTCAAAGCGGAAGTTGGGGTCGGTGCTGTACACGAAACCGTTCTTATCCCCCTTATTTTTCTTGCTCATATTGATGGATTACCGGTTAACGAATCACTGCTTTCAAACTCAGGTCCAGGCTTTGGGCCTGGTGGATCAGGCCGCCTACGCTGACGTAATCCACGCCGGTCCGGGCATAGCTTTCAATGGTGTCGAAGTTGATGCCGCCGGAAGCTTCGGTCTCGAACGCCCCGTCGATCAGGCGCAGGGCCTCGGCGAGCTGCCCGGGGCTGAAGTTGTCGAGCATCACCCGGAATACCTTGCTGCGGCCCACCTGCAACACTTTCTCCACGTCGGCCAGCGAGCGGGTCTCCACCTCGATTTTCAGGTCGGGGCGGTTGTTCTGCACGTAGCGGTGCGCCCGGTTAATAGCTTCTTCCAGGCCGCCGCAATAGTCGATATGGTTGTCCTTCAGCATGATCATGTCGAACAGCCCGAAGCGGTGGTTGACGCCGCCGCCGATGCGGACGGCCTCTTTTTCCAGCAGGCGGAAGTTGGGCGTGGTCTTGCGGGTGTCGAGCAGCCGCGTCTTATAGCCTTTCAGCTTGTCGGTATAGCGGCGGGTGAGGGTAGCGATGCCGCTCATGCGCTGCATGCAGTTCAGCACCAGCCGTTCGCACTGCAGGATGGTGTGCACCGAGGTTTCCACTTCAAAGGCCACCTCGCCGGCCTTCATATCGTCCCCGTCCTTTTTATAGCGGGAAAAGCGGGCCGAAGGCTGCTTGTAAAGAAACACTTTCTCGGCCACGTCAAGGCCGGCCAGGACGCCGTCCTGCTTGATTTTCAGGATCGCCTTCCCCCGGGCATCGGCGGGAATACAGCAAAGGGTGGAGTGGTCGCCATCGCCCACATCTTCTTGCAAAGCCGCATCAATCAGTTCGTGCAGGTGCTCGTCGAAATTCTTCATGCTACAAATTTAGAAGTTCACGAGTTTACAAGTGCACGGGTTCACAAGTTCGGGGGGAGAGAGTTCCTGGGTTAGGAGTTCCCTGGCTCGCAGGTTTTGCGGGTTGCGGGTGGGTTCGATTGCCTATTGCCTATTGCTTATTGTCCATTGTCCGCTAAGCGGGCTGAAACTGGATGGCCTTCACCGACTGGCGGCCGTTCTTGGTTTTCATGAAGATGGTGGTGCGGTAGGCGCCCGAGCGGGTTTGCAGGTTGCCGATGCAGAACTGGTTGTTGCTGTTGCTGCCCCGGTGCTTCACCTCGAAGGTGAGCACCTTGTTGTTGGCGAAAAAATCTTTCAGGATGACGAGGGCCTGCGCCCGGCTGTAGGTATCGCTTTTGCCGGGAAGGGTGATCTCCACGTCGTCTTCAATGTATTTGGCCATTTCGTCGGCTTTGCCGGTACGCAGGGCCTCAATGACGTCGTCCAGGCCGTATAGCGGCACCTCCACCCTTTCGGTAGCGGGGCCGGGCAGCCCGAACGTATTTTCCTCCGTCCCGCCGACCAGCGTCCCGAGGGGACTGAAGCCGCCCAGGAGAAAGACAAGGGCCACACAGCTGAATAATATGATTTTTTTCATAAGTGCCGGGGACTTTGCCTGCCCTAGGCGAAAAGTGTGCCATACAACACTCATTTCCCGATATGATGTTAATAATAATCAAAAAGTTTTTCATTTTCATAGCTTTGCCCCTCAAATCATCATTTATGCCGAACCGTAAAGTCATTCTTGTGATCATGGACGGGTGGGGTCTGGGCCAGGTTAAGTCCTCCGACGCCATCCAAAACGCCAACGTTCCGTTCGTACAATCCTTATACTCCAAATATCCCAACGCCACCCTGACCACCTGTGGTGAGGCCGTAGGGCTGCCGGAAGGCCAGATGGGCAATTCCGAAGTAGGCCACCTGAACCTGGGCGCCGGCCGCGTGGTGTACCAGGAACTCCAGCGCATCAACGTTGCCATTCGTGAAGGCATCCTCGGCCAGAACCCCGAGCTGCTGGCCACGCTCCGCTATGCCCGCGAAAGCAAAAAGCCCCTGCACCTGCTGGGACTGGTGAGCGACGGCGGCGTGCACTCCCACATCAACCACGTGAAAGCCCTGCTCGACGTTTGCCAGGCCAACGGCCTGAGCGAAGTGTACCTCCACGCCTTCACCGACGGCCGCGATACCGACCCGAAAAGCGGCCTGGGCTTCATCAAGGAACTGGAAGACTATGCCGGCCAGACCGTAGGCCGCATCGCCACCGTCAGCGGCCGCTACTATGCCATGGACCGCGACAACCGCTGGGAACGCGTACAGCTGGCCTACGACGCCCTGGTAAAAGCCCAGGGACCCACCGCCACCTCCGGCGTAGAAGCCGTACAACAGGCCTATGCCCAGAACGTTACCGACGAATTCATCAAGCCGACCGTGATCACCGAAAACGGCCAGCCCGTGGGTCCGATCAGGGAAGGCGACGCCGCCCTCTGCTTCAACTTCCGCACCGACCGCTGCCGCGAAATCACCAAGGTGCTCACCCAGGCCGACTTCCCCGACTTCGGCATGCACAAGCTGGCCCTGTACTACACCACCATGACCGAGTACGACTCCACCTTTACCAACGTGCACGTGGTGTTCGAAAACGATAACCTCAATAAAACCCTGGGCGAGGTGCTGCAGGAAGCCGGCAAAAACCAGATCCGCATTGCCGAAACCGAAAAGTACCCGCACGTCACCTTCTTCTTCAGCGGCGGCCGCGAAGAAACCTTTGAAGGCGAAAAAAGGATCATGGTGCCTTCCCCCAAGGTAGCCACCTACGACCTGAAGCCCGAAATGAGCGCCATCGAGCTCACCGACGCCATCGTTCCCGAGATCGAAAGCGAAGTGCCCGACTTCATCTGCCTCAACTACGCCAACGCCGACATGGTGGGCCATACCGGCGTATTCGAAGCCGCCGTCAAAGCCGCCGAAACGGTGGATAAATGCGTGGAGCGCGTGGTGACCGCCGCCCTGCAACACAACTATACCGTGTTCCTGACCGCCGACCACGGCAACGCCGACTACATGGTCAACGGCGACGGCAGCCCCAACACTGCCCATACGCTGAACCTGGTGCCCCTGTTCGTGATCGACAACAAGTGGAAAGGCATCGTGAAACCCGGCAAGCTGGGCGACGTGGCGCCCTCCATTCTTAAGATGATGGACCTCCAGGCCCCGGCCGAAATGACCGGCAACGTCCTGGTGGACTACGATTAATTAAGGGCAATGGATAGCGGCAAC
This sequence comes from Huijunlia imazamoxiresistens, assembly GCF_037132455.1. Taxonomy (NCBI): domain Bacteria; kingdom Pseudomonadati; phylum Bacteroidota; class Chitinophagia; order Chitinophagales; family Chitinophagaceae; genus Huijunlia; species Huijunlia imazamoxiresistens. Next base: position 38,737 of record NZ_JBBBEI010000019.1, read on the forward strand.
GGGTAACCGAAAATTTCCCGCTTTTGTAATCCCCTATCGTCCTGACAGGCAGGTGTGCAGGCGTTTTTTCATTAGATTTAGCCAATGAAGAAACCCTTGCACGCCTGCCTTTTTATTTTGCTGGCGGCCGGCGCCTCGGCCCAGGACTCCCTTACGCCCAAAAGCCTGGACGAAGTGCTCATTTATTCCGGCAAATTCTCGGAACACCGGAAATACGTCGTCCAGAAAGTCGACCTGATCACGGATAAGGACATCGCCGCCCTCAACGCCCAGAATACCGGCGACCTGCTGATCCACACGGGCAACGTGTTCGTGCAAAAGAGCCAGCAGGGCGGCAGCAGCCCGGTGCTGCGGGGCTTCGAGGCCAGCCGCATCCTGCTGGTGGTGGACGGCATCCGCATGAACAACGCCATCTACCGGGCCGGCCACCTGCAGAACGTCATTACCGTGGACCAGAATATGCTGGAGCGGGTGGAAGTACTCTACGGCCCGGCCTCTACCCTCTACGGCTCCGACGCCCTGGGCGGCGCCATCCTGATGCGTACGAAAGCGCCCCAGCTGGCGCAGGCAGGGAAGCTCAAAATTGCAGGATCGGCCTTTACCCGCTACAGCAGCGCCAACGGCGAAAAGACCGGCCATATCGACCTGAACCTGGGCGGGAAAAAATGGGCCTGGCTGCAGGCGTACAACTTCAGCGACTTCGGCGACATGAAGGTGGGCCGCAACGACCCGGACGATTATCCCGGTTTTGGCAAGCGCCCCTATTACGTGGCATCCGTCAACGGCATCGACTCGGTGGTCCGAAACAACGACGACCGGGTGCAGCGTTTTTCCGGCTACCGCCAGTGGGATGGGGCCCAGAAGCTGCTGTTCCGCCCCAGCGAGAACGTAGCGCACCTGCTGAACCTGCAGTACTCCAGCTCCACCGACGTTCCCCGCTACGACCGCCTGCAGGACGTACGCAACGGCAGCCTGCGGTACGCCCAGTGGTACTACGGCCCGCAGCAACGGGCGCTGGCAGCTTACGAACTGTCGGCAGCAAAACCCCTGTTTTTCGACGAAGGAAAACTGGTAGCCTCCTACCAGCACCTCGAGGAAAGCCGCCATACCCGCGAGTACCGCCGCTACGACCGCCTCGACCACCGCTGGGAAGCGCTGGAGGTGGCAGGCCTGACCGTCGATGGCCGCAAGCGCTGGCAAACCCACGAGCTGACCCTGGGCGCGGACGCCCAGCTCAACTGGGTGCAGTCCACCGCCCAACGCGAAAACCTCCTCACCGGTGCCCGCAGCAAGCTCGACAGCCGTTACCCCGACGGCGACAACCGCATGAACTATTTCGGCGTTTATGCCCAGCACCTGGTGAAGCTGGCCGGCGGCAAACTGATCCTCAACGACGGCCTCCGCCTGCAGGCCGTACAGCTGCGGGCAGAAATCCGGGACAACTCTTTTTTTAATTTTCCTTTTACGGACATAGAACAGAACAATACGGCCGTTACCGCTAATGCCGGGGCCGTGTTCCTGCCCTCCCCCCGAACCCGTTTTACGGCCGGTATCGCCTCGGGCTTCCGGGCACCCAACATCGACGACCTGGCCCGGATCTTCGAGTCCAACTCGGCCTCCCGGCAGCTGATCGTTCCCAACCCCGACATCCGGCCCGAATATACCTGGACTTTTGATGGGGGCTACCAGCAGCTTTTGGGCAAAGTAGCCGAGCTGGAGTTCAGCGGCTTTTATACGCGGTTCAGCAATGCCATCGTGCTGGCGCCCTTTGCGTTCAACAAGCAGGACTCGATCCTGTACAACGGCAGCATGAGTAAGGTGTTTGCCAACCAGAATGCCCACAAGGCCTTCCTGTACGGCCTGCGGGGCGGCTTCCGCCTGTTCCCGGCCAAAGCAGTGGAGGTGTACGCCACCGCCAATTACCAGTACGGCCGTATTCAAAAAGCCGGCGGCGACCTCCCGCTCGACCACATCCCGCCGGTGCACGGCAAGGCCGGCATCCGCTGGAAGGGAGCGCCCGTGGAGGCCGAGCTCTACACCCTGTTCAACGGCTGGAAAAAGCTGAAGGACTACAACCCCACCGGGGAGGACAATGCCGCCTACGCCACCCCCGACGGCATGCCGGCCTGGGCTACGCTGAATGCCAAGGTCAACTGGAAGCTGCACGCCGCCCTCACCCTGCAGGCGGGCGTGGAAAACATCCTCGACCGCAACTACCGCTATTTCGCTTCGGGCTTTTCGGCCCCCGGCCGCAATGTAATGGTGGCGCTCAGGGCAGGGTTTTAAGGATAGGTTCCCCTGCGCTCCCGGCAGTCAGGACTGCCGGGAGCTTTTGCCCTGTGGAAAAAATGTTGCAACACCTACGTCTAAAATTGCTTAAATTACAGGTACTGGAGACTAGAAGATGAATGAGGAAGCGATTTTACAGGGTTGTTTGACAAGAGAGCCGTCGGCACAGAAGGCGCTCTACGATACCTACAGTGCGAAGATGATGGCGGTTTGTTACCGGTATGCCCACCACCGCGAGGACGCGGAAGACATGCTGCAGGAAGGCTTCATCAAGGTATTTGCCCAGATCCATACCTTCCAGAACCGGGGCGCCTTCGAGGGCTGGATCCGCAAGATCATGGTCCATACCTGCATCAACCACCTCAAGAAAAACAAGAAATTCAACGAAAGCGTCGACATCATCCACGCCTCGGGCCTGCCCATCCGCGAAGACATCATCCCTTCGCTGATCCAGGCCAAGCAGGTAGTGGAATGCATCCGCCTGCTGCCCATCGGCTACCGTACCGTCCTGAACCTGTATGCCATCGAAGGCTTCTCCCACCGCGAGATCGGCGATATGCTCGATATAGAGGAAAGCACCAGCCGAAGCCAGTACACCCGGGCCAAAGCCCTGCTGGAAGACATCCTGGTGAAAAAGAATATTTTACAGAAACCGAAGGAACCGGTTCTGCTGGCTGCCGGCGGTCAATGATTTCCTGGCTGTTAATGCTGACTGATTATGCAGAGATACCTAATGAACGATAGCCTTGATTTTCCTGACGATAGCCTTGAACAATTTTTAAAAAAGAGTGTCCGTGATTACCAGATGCCCCCCGCTCCCAGCGTATGGAAGGGCATCGCCAAAAAAGTCCCGACCGGAAAAAGCCGGTTGTACCGGGCGTTCTCGCTCTTTTTTTCAATTTTTCTTGCCGGGCCCCTCTTTCCCGGGCGGGAAGGACTGTTGCCCCCTCCTACCGCCCTGAATTCCCGCCCCATCGGCCCGCTGCTGCCCGTGCCCCCTGCACCTGCAGAGGTTTGACGTTTCTTTACCGCCTTTTTTGCCCCTTTTTGCAGACTTTTGCATTTTGAACCACTTTATGAAAAGAGCCGCCGCTTTCCTCACCGTTTTCCTGGCCCTGGCCGCTGTTTCCTGCAAAAACAAAAAAGCAAAGGAAAAGGAAACCTCCTTTTTCCCGGCCCTCTCCTTTATCCGCAGCCAGGTGGCGCATGTCGACACCTCCCTCTACACCATCATGAAGATCGTGCGGACCGACAGCCTGGCCGACACCAGCTACCTGAAACGGGAAGAGTTCCGCCAGGCGGCACAGGACTTTCTGTCGCTGCCCGACATTTCCTCGGGACAGCTGAAAGAGGAATACGAGGAAACCCAATTCTTTGACGCCGACCTGAACCAGGCTGTGCTCAACTACATGCCCAAAGCCGACGACGGAGCGATCCGCCGGCAGGAGGTCATGATCCAGCCCAACCCCGGCGCGGACAAAGTAAGCGCTATCTTTGTGGACCTGGTAAAAACCGACGGCGACAGTACGCTCAAAAAGGTGCTCTACTGGCAGGTAGACAAGCGCTTCCGCGTATCCACCACCGTGGAAAAGCCCGACTTTCACGGCCCTACGCAGACCCTGGAAGTGATCTGGAACGACTTTCCTTCGGCAAAATAATTGTGACTTTTGACTTATGACGCAGACTGAATTTCAGAACATCGCCGCTACCCTTCCCAACCTTCCCGGGATCTATAAATACTACGACGCGGCCAACACCCTGCTGTACGTGGGCAAGGCCAAGAACATCCGCAAACGGGTCAGCTCCTACTTCACCAAGACGCTGGGAGTGAGCTATAAAACCCACGAGCTGGTGCGGCGCATGCAGAAAATCGAATTTACCATCGTCAATTCCGAACAGGACGCCTTCCTGCTCGAGAACTCGCTGATCAAGCAGTTCCAGCCGCTGTTCAACATCAACCTAAAGGACGATAAGACCTATCCCTATATCGTCATCAAGAACGAGCTGTTTCCCCGGGTGTTCCTTACCCGCCAGAAGCTGGAGGACGGCTCGCAGTATTTCGGTCCCTACACCTCCATCGGCAAGGTGCGGGACCTGCTCAACTTCATCAAGCAAACGATCCCCTTGCGCTCCTGCCCGCTGAACCTGACGGAACGCAATATCGAAAAGGGAAAGTTCAAGGTGTGCCTCGAATACCACCTGGGCAACTGCCTGGGCCCCTGCGAAGGCTACCAGTCGCTGGACGATTACAACGAAAACATCGCCCAGCTGAAGAACCTGCTGAAGGGCAACCTGGGCCCCGTAGTCCAGCACTTCAAAAAGGAAATGAAGGGCTATGCCGAAACCCTCGAATTCGAAAAGGCGGCCCTGGTGAAAAAGAAGATCGACTTCCTGGAGAACTACCAGTCGCGTTCCATCGTGGTGAGCACCTCCCTGGGCAGCCTCGACGTCTTTTCCATTGCCCAGGAAGGCGATACGGCCTACATCAACTACCTGATGGTGCAGAACGGGGCCATCGTGCAGACCAAGACCCTGAAGGTGGAGGCCCAGCTCGATGAAACCCGCGAGGAGATCCTGGCCTTTGCCATCGCCCAGCTGCGCTCGACCTTCAATTCGGAAGCGGCCGAGATCGTCGTGCCCTTTGAAATGGAATACGAGGAGCCCGGCACCGCCCTGACCATCCCCAAAGGCGGCGATAAGAAAAAGCTGCTGGAGCTGTCGGAAAAGAACGTGCAGTACTTCATCGACGAGGTCAAGAGCAAAGAGCGGCTGAAGCTGGGCGAGAAGGGCGACCGCAGCTCCGTGCTGCTGCAGATCCAGAAAGACCTCCAGCTCACCCAGGTGCCCCACCATATCGAATGTTTCGACAACTCGAACTTCCACGGCAGCTACCCGGTCTCGGCCATGGTATGTTTCAAAGAGGGACAGCCCAGCAAAAAAGATTACCGCACCTTCAACATCAAGACCGTGGAAGGCATCAACGACTTCGCTTCCATGAAGGAAGCTGTTTTCCGGCGCTACAGGCGCCTGGTGGCCGAAGGGGAGCCGCTACCCCAGCTGGTGATCATTGACGGCGGCAAAGGGCAGCTAAATGCGGCCTGCGAGGCCATTGAAGAACTGAGGCTGACGGGCCGCATGACCTTTGTGGGCCTGGCCAAGAATATTGAGGAGATCTTCTTTGTCGGCGACAAGGAATCGCTGAAGCTGCCCTACGACAGTGAAAGCCACAAGATGATCCGCCGCATCCGCGACGAGGTGCACAACTACGGCCTTACCTTCCACCGCAACAAGCGCAGCAAGGGCACCTTCAAGGATTCGCTGCAGGAGATCAAGGGCATCGGCGCCTCCACGGCCAACCGTCTGCTCAAAACCTTCCGCTCGGTCAACAACATTCGCCAGCAGTCGCTTGAAGAGCTGTCCAAGGTGATCGGCGTGTCCAAGGCCAAAGTGGTCAAGGAATATTTCGAAAAGGAAAAGCCGGTGGAATAGGAATTAAGGAATTGGGGTATTAGGCTATTAGGCTATTATGGAGGAGGATATAAAAAGAAAAGGGGCCAGGATAAAAATCCAGCCCCGTTTTTAAAATCCAATATCCTATGAAAAACCGAGGTAAATGTACAACAATTCGGCCTATCCGGACGTTGCGCCGGCACATTTTTTTAAAGTTAACAAGGCGGGGCAGGGACAAAAAAAATCCCGCCGGCGGCGGGATTTCCAGGTAATAAGGTGGTATTAGTACGACCAGAGGTCCTGCTCGTAATTGAAGATCTTCTCTTTCACGTTCTCGCCTTCCAGCAGCGCCAGGATGGGGTCCTTGACCATTTGGCGGATGTTCCGGTTTTGCGGGTTTTCCATGGTCGACTTCACGATATAGCTGCTGAACATGCGGCTTTCGAACAGCTCTTCCCAGGTCTGGCTGCCATACCCCATGTTCTTGCTGTTGTACACCTCGTGCTTCGCCAGGGTGGGACGCAGGTCGGGATAATACACCCAGAACATAGTGGACGAACCTCGCTCCTGCCCGTTGGGGAAGTACAGGGTTTTTACCGGGGCGATGCCCAGGATCCGTACCACCATGCGGCTGGTTTCGCGGTCGAACACCCACTCTTCCTTGATGCGCAGCTTGGTCACGCCCTTAGAATCGAAGGTGGCCCGGGTCACCACGTATTTTTCAATAACGTTCGGGTCATCCACTTTGCGAACCGCAACCGTATCCGCGCTGCCTACGGTCAACTGGCTGATTTCGCCCAGCGACATCGGCGTGGTAAAGCGGTCGTCGGAGAAGGTGGTCACCTCGCCGGAGTTTACGGCCCGCAGCAGGATGTCCATGAAGATCTGGCTGCCTTCATCGCTTTCCGCCTGGTAGCGGAAGGGTTGGTTCATTTTTTCCCGCAGGTCCAGCTCACGCCAAACCTTTTCCGAGAAAAGGGCGTCGTCCCAGCGGATGTGGTCGTAGGCCAGGGGCACACGCTCTTTGTTGGTAAACGCGCGGTCGTAAATATTGTCCGGGCGGGCCGACTTGCGGATCACCGAATCGGATACACCCGTCGAATCTACCTCGATGGGAATATTGCCGTAGGGGTTATAGCCGGAGGGCGGCGGGGGCGGGGGCACCTGCTCGTTGCCACCCGGGGCAGGCTGGCCCGGCTGCTGCTGGGTTCTTTGCGCATCACCACGGCGACGCGAGGGGCGCTGGGCGCTTACTTCAGTTGCCAGCGAAGCCAGCAACACGAAACACAGGCAACCTTTAAGAATATGTTTTTTCATTATCGGAATGATTTATTTGATGTAATAAACTAAGGAAGGCAGCTTCCGGCTTCTTCCATCAGGACCGGTGGCCCGGATGTTGTCGATCGTCACCATTCTGCCTGCTTTCAAGCCCTGGACAATGGAACGGGCCTTGGCACTCCAGGTATTGCCGGTACAGGGAGCTTCCAGGATATCGCCCTGGTCGTCGTCGGCGGTAAGGGTAAAGCTGGTAACCGAATATTTCAGTTCGAAGGGGAAGTCTTTGATATAAGCGCCCACACCGCCCTGTGCCCGGAAAGCACCGGCATTGACGTTATCACCGCTGGCGAAACCGCCTACAGTGGCCACCGGATCGGGAATGGTACGTACCCGGAAGTCGGAGGCGCCGGCCACCTTACCGCTCACCGATACGGTAATGCGGCAGTTTTCGGTGGGTGAGTTCACACGGGCAATGTACTTGCCGGGACCTACCTTGGTCAGCGAGCCGCCGCCACCGGAAATGGAAGGCTGGATCTGCTCGGCACCGCCGCTGGCAGCGATGGTCACCGGGTTGTCCACGCCAATGTACAGCACGTTCATTTTATCCAGGGCGATCGAAGCGTTGGACTGGCCCACGGTATATTCAATGGTCTTATCAATGGTCTTGGTGGATCCGTCCTGGTCGGTATAAACGATCCGCACCGGGATGGTATGTGCGCCCATGCCGCCGGCAGCCATTTTCAGGCGGGCAGCGCCGTCGGGACCTACAGTAGCACCTTGTCCGCCGATCGAGATCCGGGGAGCGGCGGCCTTGCTGAAGGCGCCTACGCCGGCAGTGATCTCAATTTCCTGGCCGGGCATCAGGTAGCTGGAGCTCTGGCCTACCACCGCTGCATAGGTGTCGAAGCGGACGGCCACTTTACCTACCTGCTCGTGGCACTTGGAGACCACTTTGTTTTCAGTCGTTTTAATATCGTTCTGGAACTTGCTCAGGATGGTAATGGCGGCAACTGTAGGCACCATGCGGAAATAAGCGGCCTCCCAGCTTTTGTTGGACTGGTCCTGTACGCGGGGCATGGCGGTATTCACCAGCACCTGGTTCTGGAACTCCTGGCGGATCACGGGGTCGATGCCCAGTATCTGGGATTTAAACGCCTCCAGCTTTGCCAGCAACTCCTTGCCCTTGCCCTCCTCCACCATGATGCGGGTGGCAATATCCAGATTGTCGGCTTTAAAGGTAGAGTCCCTTTTTCCGTCGACCAGGGGCTTGTTCTGGGGATCGAATTCCGACGCTTTGAGGATCTGCTCTCTCAACCCCTGCACATAATCATAGGCGTCCTTGCTGATGGCACGGGCCTGCTGGGCCTTGGGATACCAGTAATTGGCCTTGGCGGCAGAGGAAGGATCCGACTTCTTTTCATTCAGTGATTCGATGATTGCATCCGTGGAGTAATTGATGGCCTGGTTGGTATTGATCAGGCTGTCATCCACGGTCCGGAAGGCGTTCAGGATCTCCGCCGATACATTCAGTGCCAGCAGGGCTGTCAGCACCAAATACATCAGGTTGATCATTTTCTGTCGTGGCTCTTTAGGTAGTGCCATAAATTATTTGCGATTTACAATTTTGGTTTACGGTTTAGGTCTCAAAATGCAAAGCAGCCGGAACAGGCGCTGTTGCCGGGCTTAGCGGCCCTGCATAGCGGTGAGCATGTTGCCGTAGATGCCGTTCAGGCGGCCGAGGTTGCTGGCCAGGGCAGCTACCTGCTCCTGCACTTTCTTGGCATCGGCCGAAGTGGTGGTCATCACGGTAGCTGTTTCGGTCAGCTTGCCGTAAAACTGGTTCAGGGTTTTGAGGTGGTTGTTGCTTTCCTGCAGCTCCAGCTCATAAATGGTATTCAGCGAACCCAGGTTCTTGGTGAGCACCTGGATCTGGTCGTGGAAGGTGCGGGCGCTGTCGGAAGCGGCATTGAAGGCGTTCACGGAATTGGCGGCGCCCACGTAGGCATCTTTCACCTGGGTCAGGGCCTGGGTGACTTCCTTGGTGCGCTGGGTATAATCGCCGGTAACGGCCACCACGTCGGTGATATTGTTCATATTGGTGATGGTGGTGTTCAGCTTTTTAAAGTTCTCGCCCAGGCGGTTCAGGTTGGCAGGGGTGATATCGGCTTCCATCAGGGCCTTGTCCATCTTGCCCAGTACATTGGGGGCGGCACCGGCTTCCGCCAGCACCTCTTCGCGGTGCGAGGAATCCTTAACAGCGGGATAAATGAGGTATAAAACGCCATAGCCGAGGAAAATGATGGCTTCCGCGCCCAGGCCGAACTTCAGCCAGAAATCGGCGTCGGGAGCGTGCAGGATCTTTCTTAAGGCGCCCCAGATTACAAAAGCGGCACCAAAGGAAACCAGGACGTCAACGAACTTACTTACTTTAGGGGGAATTGCGGCTGCCATAAAAAATTGATTTTTAAAAGAAGGTTTAGGTTAAATGTGATTTGAAATTGAAACAGGGGGTTAGGTGGCAGCCGGAAGGCCGGCTGCCCCTGTAGAAATATGTACTGAAGGAAGGCTTATTTTCTGTTGGCCTGGGCGGGCAGGTCGATCACGGTACGGAAACCGATGTACGACTTGGAAGTGTCCTGGTATTCGTAGGTGCGGGTACCGGTTTGCAGGTAGAAGCCCACATCTTTCCAGCTGCCGCCGCGGATCACCTTACGTTTCATTTTGGGAGGATCGGAATCCTTGGCGTTCCAGCGTACGTCGGGGTTCATATCGTGTTGGAACAGGTACGAACCTTCGTAGTAGATCGAGGAGGTCCACTCGGCTACGTTGCCGGCCATGTTGTACAGGCCGTAGTCGTTGGGCCAGTAAGCATCGGCGCGAACGGTGTAGAAGCCGCCGTCCTCGGAATAGTTGCCGCGGCCGGGTTTGAAGTTCGCCAGCAGGCAGCCCTTCTTGTTGCGCAGGTAGTAGTTACCCCAGGGGAACATCGACTCGGAACGGCCGCCGCGGGCAGCGTATTCCCACTGTGCTTCGGTAGGCAGGCGGAAGTCCGACTCCTGCGAGCGCTTTTTGGATTCGAGGTACGAGTTCATGTAATGCGTTCTCCACTCGCAGAAAGCGGAGGCCTGGTGCCAGTTCACACCTACTACCGGATAATCACCGTAAGCGGGGTGCGAGAAATAGCGTTTGGTCATGGGCTCGTTGTACGCGTAGGAAAAGTCGCGGATCCAGGCCAGCGTATCGGGGTAAATGGCTACGTCTTTTTTGACAATGAAGGTCGAGCGGGGCTTGCCGGCGTTCTCTCTTTTGGAGGCCTCACCCAGGTCGAAGCGTTCGGAGTGGTATACCAGTTTGGAAGCGTCGATCTCTTTCTTGCCGAAGACGCGGTCCTCCGGAGAGAGGATCAGGTCGGTGGAGCTCAGTTGCTCCATCGTCTTGGGATCATTCAGCTTGAAGTTCTTCATCTTGGTCTGGTCTACGTATTCCACGCCGTCGGAACCGGTTTTTACATAACCCATTTTCTTGGCGATCACGGAATCACGCACCCAGTTCACAAACTGGCGGTATTCGTTGTTGGTAATTTCGGTGGCATCCATCCAGAAGCCGCTGATGGAAACGGACCGGCTGCGGGAGGAAAACGCATAAGCCGGATCTTCGTCGCTGGGGCCCATGTGAAACGTACCTTGCGGAACGTAGACCATTCCCGTGGGCTTGGGAAGGACGTAACGTCCGCCGGGGGCGACGCCGTGAAGCTGGCCGTCGTTGGGCACGCCGCCTTTATCCTTTTTACCTAGAGAGGCACAACTGGCAAGGCTCAGGCTCGCCAACACGAGGATAGTCAGGTAATGGTTTTTCATTTTCATCGTAAAGGGTATTGGGCGAAAATTTAATTTTGCCGCAAGGTTAGAATTATTTTTTCTCATTTCCAAAAGACGAGATTTTAGGCTTATAAAGTCAAACGGTATCATAGCACAATTATTGTATGGTTATGAAAAAATTTTAACGCTCAAAAGTTGTTTAAATTCTTCAATAGTACTAACGGGATTTTGACACGTATAGTTTCTACATAAAAAAATTAAGGTGTCTCCATTATTTTCTTTCGAACGCAGCAGGGGGAATTTTTCATCAGCGGTCACGGAAGCCAAAATGAGGCTGTGCGGCAAGTACAGGCGGAGCACGTTTTTTAAATAGGATTTAACATCTGGTCCGACCAGTGCTATCTCATTGGTTCCCAACGTAATTTCCTGCAATGTGGTTAGCCATAGGCCAAAGGAAGTAGGATATTTCACGGCCAGGCTGCCAAAGGCAGCCATCATCGCATCGGCTTTACGCCTCCAGGTAATCTCATCTGTAACTATAGAAAGTTGATACAAATTCAAGGCCATCATTGAATTGCCGGACGGAATTGCGGCATCGTACACCTCTTTTTTTCGCAACAGGATATCATCCTGCCCGGCATGGGTATAATAAAACAGTTCCGACCCTTCGTCGGCAAAGTGTTCCAGCACGTATCCCGTCAGCTCGCCGGCCTGCTGCAGCCAGTGCAGCTCGCCGCTAACCTGCCCCAGGCACAGCAGCGCCTGCACCAGGCAGGCATAGTCGTCCAAAAAGGCCCGGTGCCGCGCCCGGCCGTTCTTCCAGGTATGGTAAAAACCACCGCTCCCATCCGCAAAAGCCTCCAGTAAAAACCGCATATTGGTTACGGCCTTTTCGCGGTAGCCCTCCTCGCCGGTAGCTGCATAGGCCTTGCTGTAGGCGAGGTTCATCAGGGCGTTCCAGGACAGGATCACCTTGTCGTCCAGGGCAGGACGCACTCTTTCGGACCGCCGGCGGAACAGCGCGGCCTTCGCCCCATCCAGAAAGCTCCACAGGTTTTCGGGGTGGATGTTGTGCTGGGCGGCAAAATCGGCCAGCGAGGCGGAGGTATGCAGGATGTTCCGGCCTTCCCAGTTGCCTTTTTCGGTTATATTATAGTACTGGCAAAACAGGGAGGCATCGCTACCGAGCACCTGTTCCACCTCTTCGGCTTCCCATACGTAGAATCGCCCCTCCTCCCCTTCGCTGTCGGCGTCGAGGGCGCTGAAAAATCCGCCCCCTTCATGTTGCAGCTCGCGTTCGACGAACCCCAGGGTTTCGGCCAGCACCTCGCGGTAGCGTTCGTTGCCCGAAAGCTGGTAGGCCTCGGCCAGCAGGGCCGCCAGCAGCGCATTGTCGTACAGCATTTTCTCAAAGTGGGGCACCAGCCAGCGGCCATCGGTGGAATAACGGGCAAAGCCGCCCCCAAGCTGGTCGTAAATGCCGCCCCGGATCATTTTGTCGAGGCTGAGAAAAGCCTGCTTCAGCGCCTCGCGGTTGCCCGTGAGGGCGCCGTAGCGCAGTAAAAAGGTAAGGGTAAAGGTCTGGGGGAATTTGGGCGCCTGTCCAAAGCCGCCCTCGACGGTATCGGCTGCGGCCATAATGGTCCGGAAGGCGGCATCCAGCTGGCCGGGATCATAGGCGAACCCGTCGGCGGGCCGTCCCAACTGGTTGTTGGCCTTCAGGTGCTCGGTCAGTTCCGTGGCCTGCCCTTCGATCTCGTTGCGTTGTTCTTTATAGGCCTGGTGCACGGCCTGCAGCACCTCGGTCCAGGAGGCGCGGTTGAAGGCCCGGGCCGGCGGGTAGTAGGTACCCCCGTAAAAGGGCTTTCCTTCGGGGGTGAGGAAGACGTTCAGGGGCCAACCGCCGCTACCGGCGATGGCCTGGACGGCATCCATATAGAGGTGGTCCACGTCGGGCCGCTCTTCGCGGTCGACCTTGATGGACACAAAATGTTCGTTCATGAGGGCGGCCACGCCGGGATCTTCGAAGCTTTCGCGCTCCATGACGTGGCACCAGTGGCAGGCCGCGTACCCGATGCTGACCAGGACGGGCTTGTCTTCCTGTTTCGCTTTCTCAAACGCTTCGGTCCCCCAGGGAAACCAGTCGACAGGGTTTTGGGCATGCTGCAGCAGGTAGGGGCTGCTTTCGTGGATCAGACGGTTGTAATTCGTTGGCATGCAGACTGTTTTGGTTGAAAAGGCGCACAAGAATCATACTATTCCCCAGGGCTGCGCTTCAAATGTAAGGCAAGCAGGTGGAAATACCGATGCGGCGGTCTTTTTCAGGGGCCCATAAAAAAGGCCGTCCCACTGCTGGGACGGCCTGAATATCAGAACGTTTAACGCTTATTTCTTTTTGTCTTCCGACATCACTTTTTTATCGGCGGAGAGGAACTGGTCCAGGGCGGCCACCATCGAGGGCGCCTGGGGCTGGGGAGCCATGATACCGAGCTTGAGGCCCGCTTCCTCCACGGCTTTGGACGTATTATTGCCGAAGGCGCCGATGACGATGCCGCTCTGCTCGAAGCCGGGCACGTTGTCGAACAGGCTTTTCACGCCGCTGGGCGTAAAAAAGCAGATCACGTCGTAGTTGTTGCGGTCCAGCAATTCCTTTACGTCGTTGCTGGCGGTGCGGTACATGAAGGCCAGCGAGAAATCGCAGTTGTTGGTCTTCAGCCAGCCGGTGATGTCGCTGTCCTGCTGATTTTCCGAGCAGATGTACAGGAACTTCTCGTTCCCCTTATGCTTGTTGATCACATCGAACAGGCTTTTGTTGGAGCCGTCGGCCCCGTAAAACACCTTCCGCTTGCGGTACAGAATAAACTTTTGCAGATAGAGCGCTACGGCCTCCGTAATGCAGAAATACTTTGTATCCTGGGAAACGGCAACTTTCATCTCCTCGCAGATGCGGAAGAAATGATCGATGGCATTACGGCTGGTAAAAATGACCGCACTGTGAGCCGGTATATCGATCTTTTGTTTCCTGAATTCCTTGGCGTTGATACCCTCGATCCGGATGAAGGGATGAAAGTCCAGTTCTACATCGTATTTCCTGATCAGCTCAAAGTAAGGAGACTTGTCGCTTTCAGGCCTGGGCTGGGTGATCAGAATCCGTTTCTTGGTCTTTCCAGCAGGCTTATTGACCCCGTTTTTTACCATGGTTCGGCTAAAATTGGCGGCAAAGTTAATCAAGATTCGCCGAAAAACGTAAACAACAGTTTGTTAATGAGCAAAAGCGGCGCAATTTCAAAGGCCAGCAGGTAGAGGCAGAAATGGAACAGGCTGAATTTGATGGACTTATGCACCGAGAGATAGGATAAATAATACCGGTACAAAAAGCACAGGCCCACCGCCGCCAGGCTCAGGGTGAACGCCATTTGGTAAAATACCCCCGTCATGAACGCCAGCGCGATGATGCAGGGAAGCAGGGCGATGCCCAGTACCTTGTTGGTGGTGAACACAATGAAGATGTAGGTATTGGTGGCCTCGGGCAGGCGCAGCAGCCAGCCCATCAGCTTCAGCACCACGAACTTCACGGTATAAATAACGGCCAGCCCCAGGGCACCGTAGGCAAACACCAGCCAGAAGGGATACCCTCCCGCCCGGCCATAATGCTGCAGCACCAGGTAGAGGAACAGGCTGCCGCTCAGCACGAACAGGCCGTTGAACAGCAGCGACGGCAGGGGCGCCCCCACCAGCTGGTCGCGCAGCTGCCGCTGCTTGAGCGAGGTGCGGAAAAAGATTTTGTACAGGTCGCTGAGGTAGCGCGAAAAGGCATTCTTGGCCAGGGCAAACAAGAGCAGCAGCCCCAGGGTGCAATAAAACAGGCTTTCCTTGCCGGTCCACTGCCGGCGCACGGCAATGACCCGGGAAGGGTTTTCAAAGCGCAGGTAGGGATTGCGGCGGTATAGCGAGGTATCCACCCTGCGGGCAAAGGCCCTCAGCTCGCGCTTCAGCAGCGAGTCCCGCACAAACACCGCCCGGCGCAGCGAGTCCTGCTGCCGCCGGAGGAGTGAATCCTTAAGGGCCGCCAGCGAGTCGGCCTTGCGGGCCTTCACCAGCGAGTCGGCCGTCCGCAGCCGGGCCAGGGAATCGGCCTTACGGGAACGCACCACCGAATCGGCCCGGCGCATGCGGGCCAGCGAGTCCGCCCGCCGCAGGCGGGTCAGGGAATCCAGCCTGCGGGTCCGGGCCAGCGTTTCCGCCCTGCGGGCATGGGCCTTTGCCAGCGAATCGGCACGGCGCACCCGGGCCAACGAATCGATCCTGCGCGTGCGGGCCTGCACCGCCGCCTTCCGCCGGGCAGCGGCCTTGGCCACCGAATCGGCCCGCCGGGTAGCGGCAGACGGAGCGGTTTGCGCATAGCAGCACAACGACAGGAACGTAAACAGTAGAAGAAGGAGTTTTTTCACCAGTGGATGCAAAATTATCGTTTCAGCGCACTTAAAAATAGTTTACGAACCCAAAATGAATTTTTGACTGGCGCAGGTTCAGCGGCGCATCGCTGCGCCGGCCCACCGCCCAGGCCAGGTTAAAGATCCCGGCCCTGGTTTCCAGCGACAGGCCCAAGCCCGAACCAATGTAATTGTAGGTGCTGCCGGGGCCCAGGGGGTTGCGGGCCCAGCCCCCGTCGGCAAAGACAAAAAAGTGCGAATTGGGCCCCACCAGGTAGCGGTATTCCAGGGTGCCGACGGCGTACTGGGAAACGAACTGGCTTTCCTCGGTAAAGCCGCGCAGCAGCTTGTAGCCACCGATCATGAACAGCTCGTTGAGGTAATAGCTGCCGCTCTGGAACAGCCCGGCATTCAGGCCCGTTTTGAGGGTCGTTTGCCGGCCGGTGCGGAAGTAATGGGCGCCGGACAGCACCACCCTCAGCTGGTAGGTGCGCAGCTTCACGGTATCGTACAGGCTTTCAAAGGTAAAAGCAGGGTCCTCCTTGTCTTTCAGTTCCAGCACCTGGTTGTTTTTTTTCACCTGCTTGGTGCCGGCCGAGGCGGTCAGCGTGAGCTCGTTGCCCTTTTGCGGGTTGAGGCGGTAGTTGGTATTGTTGTAGCCGAAGGTCACGCCCAGGTTGGAGGAACTCACGTCGCCCAGCGGCGGCAGCTGGCGGGTGCGCAGCAGGGCCAGCGTATCGACGCCGTTGACGATGGTCTGGCGACGCTGCAAAAATACCCCTCCCGACTGGCGGGTGCCGGCGCCGTACTCGGCCCCTACCTGCAGGTTGATGTTGACAAAAGAGCTGTCCTTGCGGAACATGTCGAAGCCCAGGTTCAGGCCCAGGGGCGAACGGAACACGTAAGGGTGGCGGTACGCCAGGTTCAGCCGGGGCGACTGCACCTGCAGTTGCTGCCAGTTGGCGCCGATGGTTTCGCCGGCCCCCAGCGCATTGTGCAGCAGCACGTTGGCTTCGCCCGTCACCTGGAAGCGGCGGCTGGCCAGGGCATCGCTGTTGGGCAGCAGGCCCACCAGCACGTTCACCTGGCTGCTTCTTTTGGGCTTCAGGTACAGGTTGAGCACGGCGCCGGTAGCGGTGAAGCTCAGGCTGGAAGGCAGCTGCGCCTCCACGTACGGGAGCTCGCTGATCTTTTTGTCCACCTCCTGCAATTTCTTTTTGTTGTACAGGCTGCCATTGGGAATGTCGAGGTAGCGCTGCAGGAACGCCCGGCTGATCTTCGTTTCGCCCTGCAGCCGGATGCTGTCCATCTTATAAGCGTTTCCCCGGTCGATCCGCAGCAGGGCCGATACGTCGCCGCCTTCCAGGCGGATGCTGTCCAGAAAGACGCGGGCAAAGGGATGCCCCGCCCCTTCCAGCAGGTCGAGCACCTGTTCCTGGCTGGCCTGCAGGGCGGCAAAGTCCACCGGGTCGTTGCGGAAAGCCCCCCGGGGCCAGCGGGCCTCCTGCAGCAGGCCTTCGTCGGCCGGCAGGGTGCGGATGCGGGCCCATTTATAACGGTTGCCCAGGAACAGCCGCACCCGGGCGCTGTCCCCCTCCAGCTGCAGGCTGTCGACAGAAGCCCCGATATAGCCCCTGCTTTGCAGCAGCCGGGGCAAAGAAGTCAGGTAATCAGTAGCTTCGCGCTGGGAAGGAAAGCTATGCTGCAGGGCATCGGCGGGCAGGGAGGCGGAATCGGCGAAGACATAACGGACTCCGTATGACTGCGCGGACAGCCGCAGCCCGCAAGCCACGCACAGCAAAAACAAAAAGCTTTTCTTCGCCATCAGGTGCGGTAAAAATATTTCTTTCCGAGGAATCAAATCAAATCGACATTGGCCGGAATCTATTTACACATTCCCTTTTGCAGGCAGGCCTGCGCCTATTGCAATTTTCATTTCACCACCTCCCTCCGCTACAAGGACGACCTGGTGGGCGCCCTGCTGCACGAAACCGGGCTGCAGCAACACTTCCTGGAAGGGGCGTCGGTCTCCACCATCTATTTCGGGGGCGGCACGCCCAGCCTGCTGGACGTGGGCGACTGCCGGCGGTTGCTGGACCGCATCCGCCAGACCTTCCCGGTGGCGGCGGATGCCGAGATCACCCTGGAAGCCAACCCCGACGACATTACGGCCGACAAGCTGGCGGGCTGGGGCGAGGCGGGCATCAACCGCCTGAGCATCGGCATCCAGTCGTTTTTCGAAGAAGAGCTGCGCTGGATGAACCGGGCCCACAACGCCGGGCAGGCCCGCCGCTGCATCGAGCTGAGCCAGGAGGCGGGCTTTCACAACCTGAGCATCGACCTCATTTACGGCAGCCCCCTCCTCTCGGACGATATGTGGGCGCAAAACGTTTCCACCGCCCTGGGCTACGGCGTCCCCCACCTCTCCTGCTACGCGCTGACGGTGGAGGAAAAGACGCCCCTGCACCAGCAGATCATCCGGCACCGCAAGGAGGACGTGGACGCCGACAAGCAGGCCCGCCAGTTCCTGCAGCTGATGCACCGGCTGAAAGAGGGAGGTTACGAGCATTACGAGGTGTCGAACTTTGCCCGCCCGGGCTTCCGCAGCCGCCACAATTCATCTTATTGGAAGGGGGAAAAATACCTCGGCCTGGGCCCCTCGGCCCATTCCTACGACGGCCTGAAGCGCCAGTGGAACATCGCCAACAACACCCGCTACATCCACTCCATCGTGCAGGGCGTCCTGCCCACCGAAGCCGAAGTGCTGACGCCGGTGCAACAGCTGAACGAATACATCATGATCGCTTTACGTACGATGGAAGGCATGGACCTGGAACGCATCCGCTCCTCCTGGGGAACGGCGCAGGCGGCCGCCACCGAGCAGCGGCTGGCGCGCTACCAGGCCGCCGGCCTCCTCACCCGTACCGGCTCCCGCGTACAGCTCACCGAAGAGGGCATGCTGCGGGCCGACGGCATCGCGTCGGATTTGTTCCAGGAGTAGCGGCGCCCCGTCCGCAGGATTAAAAAGACTTGCCGGGGGCGCTTTCTGCCACGCCGTTTTCCACGCCGGCAGGGGCAGGTTGGTATTCCTCGACGGCCCGCCCGCTCTTAATATTGGTGAATTTTTTATCCTTCAGCTTTAGGAACCAGCTCTCGAAATAAAAATAGGAAAGGTAGCTGAGGCCAATGCTTAGACCGCCTATCAGGGTGTATAGCAGCAGGTTGTAGCCCAGGGAGCCCTTGGGCTGCATGCCGGTGCCGTGCACCAGGGCAAAACAGAAATACATCACAATAGGATGGTACATATAAATGCCATAGGAAAGGACGCCCAGCCGGTCCAGGTATTTGCTGCGCAGGTTGAACTTGATCCGGTTGCTGTCCTGAATGATAAACAGGATCAGTGTGCAGAAAAAGAAACCCAGAATAAGATGGTGAACGGGTCGCAGCAGCAAGGCGGCAATAATCGCCAGGTTGGCGATAAACAGGGCCGGACGGGTAAATAGCTTTTGCAGGCGCTCCTGGTGGTAATAAAGGAAATAGGCACCCAAAGCTCCTACTGCCATCAACTCGATCACAAAGGAGGCTAAAAAATGCCGCACCATTTTTATGGCCGCAAATTCATTCCCTGCACTCACCCATTTGAACGCGGTCAGCACCAAAATGATGGAAACAAACAGGTAAGGGAGATAGGTTTTCCGGACCTTATTTACCAGGTGAGGCCAGAGCAAATAAAACTGTTCCTCCACGCCCACCGACCAGGATTGTGCGGCCCCTACCACTGCATACCGGAGGGTAAGGGCCAGGTTGGGCAGAAAAAACAGGAAGAGAAAGAAAGGTGTGTAGAAATCGTTTTGTAAAAGCAGAATGCGGTGGTAATAGCCCGATTCCGCGGCCATGGCCGGAATGTTTTGTGCCAGTAGCGGCAGCAAAAAGAAGGAAAAGAGCAGCACCGTATAATAAACCGGCCATATGCGCAGAATACGCCTGACGTAGAATTTGGCAATATCAATGAAACCGTTCCGCTCTTTCTCTGCCAGGAGCAGGTAGGTAATTAAAAATCCGCTTAGCACGAAGAACAGGTAAACGCCATTCTTTCCCAGTTTATCAATAAAAGGGGCCAATGCCGTATCATATAAGCCATTTATATGATCCCTGCTTTTATACAATTCAATGTGATGGAATAAAACGGCCAAAGCGGCTAGGGCTCTTAATTCGCTAAGTCCTTTGAAAAAAATTCGTTTATGCATCACGCTTTCTCTTTGTATGAGGGCGCAAGATACTAAAGCCGGGTGAATACCTGTTCACCTGGCGCCATTCCCATATGACAAAAAATCATCCGGTTACACCATCACCCTTTCCACCTTGCAAAAGCCGTCGGAGGGGTGCTGGCGCTCCCAGAGCACCTTGTACACCGTTTCGGCTATGGGCATATCGGCCTTGATCTTGCGATTGAGGTTGTAAATGCATTTGGAGGCGTTGTAGCCTTCGGCCACCATGTTCATTTCCAGCTGGGCCGACTGCACCGTATAGCCTTTGCCGATCATGGCGCCGAAGGTGCGGTTGCGGCTGTAGGGCGAATAGCAGGTCACCAGCAGGTCGCCGAGGTAAACGGAGGCGGCGTAGTTGATGTCTTTCTGGTGGGTGATGGGGTCGGGCTGCTGGTGCTCGCCCACCACGATGTGCTGGATGCCCACCTTGCGCAGGAAGCCCGCCATTTCATCGGCGCAGTTGGCGATGTATACGCTCAGGAAGTTGTCGCCGTACTCCAGGCCGTGGGCGATGCCCGCGCCCAGGGCATAGATGTTTTTCAGCACGGCGGCGTATTGCACCCCCAGGATGTCGTCGTTGGTGACGGTATTGATGTAGGGCGTTTTGAAGCAGGACGCCAGCTGCTGGGTAGCGGGGCCGTCCACACCCGAAAAGGTGAGGTAGGAGAGCTTTTCCGCGGCCACTTCCTCGGCATGGCAGGGCCCCAGCAGCGAAAAGTAATTCTCGATCAGCACGTTGTAATGATCCTGGAGGTACTGGTTCAGCAGTACGTCGGGCCCCGGCACCAGGCCTTTGATGGCGGACAGGATCTTTTTGTCCGTCAGGCCGCCCTCCTTTATCGATGCCAGCACGCTTTGCACATAGGCCGAGGGCACTACCGGCACCAGCACGTCGGAGGCGTCCACCACGGCATTGAGGTGGGACGACAGGTTCAGCCTTCCGATGTCGAAATAAGCCGAGCTTAAATAATGGGGGTTATGCCGGCGTCTCTTTATATGGGCGATGGTATTTTCGTTTCTTACCCACCAGTTTACCTGCTGGTTGTTGTCGGTCAGGATCTTTACCAGGGCTGTAGCCCAGCTTCCGCTGCCAATAATGCCAAAACTCTGCACCAAAATAGTTACGATTTACGGATGATGATGTACAATGGGTGGGCAAGGTAAAAAGAAGTTGGGAGTTCCCTATTCTTTTTCAAACAGCTTGTCGCGGGGTACCACGGTTACTTTCGTGCCGGTTTTGAGGTCTTTGCTGATGGCGGTGTAGGGAGCGGTAATCACCTGCTCGCCCGCCTTCAGGCCGGCAACGATCTCGATATGGTTGCGGTCCTGGATGCCGGTGGTCACCACCCGTTTTTCTACTTTGTCCCCTTCCTTCAACAAAAAGACCACCTCCTGTAGAGCTTCTTCCACAGATGAGCTTTCCTCCCCTCCTTTCTTCGCGGCAGCCTCTTCGCCCCCCTCCTCTTCGTCCTTATCCCGGGCGGCCACGGCGGTAATGGGCACGGCGATCACTCCCGGCTTGGTACGGGTGCGGATATCGGCGCTGGCATTCATGCCCGGGCGGAAGGGGAACTTCCGCGGACGGGCGGGGTCCAGCAGGTCCTGGTAGTCGGCGGGCAGCAGGCGGATGTGCACTTCGTAGCTGGTGACGTCGTTGGAGGTGGTGGCGGTGTTGCCGGTCTTGTTGGTGCTGCTGGCGATCTGGGTCACCACGCCCCGGAACTTGCGGTTGTTGTAGGCGTCCACCTCCACGTCGGCGGAGTCGCCGATGTTCACCTTTACGATATCGTTCTCGCCCACGTCCACCCGCACTTCCATGGCGCCCATATTGGCCACCCGCATCATTTCGGTGCCGGCCATCTGGGCGGTGCCCACGACCCGTTCGCCTTTTTTCACGCTCAGCATGGACACGATGCCGTTCATGGGAGCGGTGATGGTGGTGCGGCCCAGGGTCTTATCGGCCATCTGCAGGCCCGTGCGGGCGCTTTGCACGGCGGCATCGAGGCTGCGGATGTTTTGCAGGGCGGCGCTGTACTGCGCCTGGGAGGTTTTGAATTTCGTTTCGTACTGCTCCAGTTCGGCCCGGGAGATCACCTTGCCTGCAAACAGCTCCTTATTGCGGTTGTAGGCCAGGCGGTCCTGCTCGAGCTGCGCCTTCAGGGCGTCGAGGGCGGCCTGGCTGTTGGCCACGGTAGCCTGGGTTTGGGTCACCCGGGTGGAGGCCTCGTCGCGCTGCGAGGCATAGATGTCGGCATAGATGCGGGCGAGCACCTGCCCCCGCTTCACGCTGTCGCCCTCGGCCACCGTCAGTTCCACGATCTCACCGGAAACGTCGGAGCTGACCTTGACTTCCACCTCGGGATAGATCTTGCCGCTGGCATTGACGGTTTCCACAATGGTGCGGGAAGCCGCCTGTTCCACGGTCACTTTAACGCCTTTGCTTCCCGGCCTGTTCGCCAGCCTTCCGGCTGCCAGGAGCACGGTCAAACCGCCCAGGCCGATCAGGCCCCATTTAACTGCTTTGTTCATGAACCGATAATTGTGAATGGTGAGTAACCACAAACTATAAACTTAAAACTTAAAACCTAAACGGTAAAACCCTTCCCGCCAACTCGTGAACGTGTAAACCCGTAAACGCGTCAACTGATTTACAATCGGATCCCCTGCCCTTTGTAGAATTCGAGCACCTTCATTTTGAAGACGTAGTCGAACTGGGCCAGGAGGCGTTCCTGCCGTGCCCGGTAAAGGTTGGACTGGCTGATGATCAGGTCGAGGCTGTTCAGCAGGCCGATGTCGTAGCGTTTGGTGGCAAACTCAAAGGCTTTCTGGGCCGCCTCGGCGCCCTTGGTGGTGGCGGTGAACTTTTGCAGCGAGGTCACCGCATCGGTATACGCCTTATAAATATCCTGCTTCAGGGTCAGGTTTTCCTGTTGCTGCTGCAGCTCGTAGGTCCGCACATTCAGTTTGGCCCGTTGCCAGCCGGTGCGGGCGGCGCCGCCGTTAAAAATGGGAACCGACAGGCTGAGGCCGACGCCGTTGCCGAAGTTATTGGAAAACTGGGTGCCGAAGGGGTCGGCGTAGTAGGTGTACTGGGGCACCCGCACGGTGGTCAGGACGGGGGCGTTGGAGCCGGACACCTTGCCGATGGTATCGGTGCGGGTCAGGGGCTCCAGGGCCAGGGCCTGGTTGCGGGCCGTGGAATAGTTCGTCTGCAGGTTGGCGCCCAGCGACAGGGAGGGGTACATAGCGCCGCGGGCCGCCGCCACGCTTCGTTGGGCCGCCAGCAGGCGCAGGCGGTTGGCCCGTTGCTGCGGCAGGTTGGCCAGGGCCTGCTGGTACACTGCCTCGGGTTGCAGGCTGGCGAGGGGCTCCAGCGGAATGAGTGCTACCGGGGGGGTGGCAATGGCGAAGGGCTGGCCCGCATCCATGCTCAGGAGGGCCTTCAGGTACAGCAGCGACTGGGTTTCGGCACCCTGGGTCGTAATGAGGGTGGCGCTGTCCTGGGCCAGTTGCGCTTCCAGCTGGGCGGCGTTGAGCTCGGGCACCGAGCCGGCTTCCACCTGCTTGCGGGTATTGGAAAGCTGGGCGGCGGTTTGCTGCACCTGCACCTGGCTGATCTCCACCTGCTGGTGGTTGAGCAGGATCTGCAGGTAGGCGCCGGCCACGTTCAGGGCCACGTCGTTCCGGACCTTGTCTACCGTGGCCGTGGCCGCTTCGGCGGCAAAGCGGTTGGCGGCAATGGTATGCTGCTGGCGGTGGAAGTTAAATACCTCCACGCTGCTTTGCAGCGAGAAGCCCGAATAGAAAATGCTTTGGGTGGTAAACTGGTTGGTGGTGCGGTCGATGGAGCGGCCGGTATTGAGGCCGGTGTTGTTGGTAAAATGCAGGGAAGGATACCGGGCCAGCCGGCTTTGCTCCAGGGTCAGTTGCTCGAGCCGGGCCTGTACGTCCTGCTGCTGTACCGATAGGTTATTCGACAGGGCGTACTCCACACATTGCTTCAGGTCCCACTTTTCCTGGGCGGAACCAAGGAGGGGCGAAAAAAGCGCCAACAGCGCCGCAAAGGCAATTTGTTGCTTTCTCATTCAGCGAAAATAACAGCAAAGGTGCCGAATAGCGCAACGCCAAAAACCTTTTGGGAAAGATTTTTTGACCGGACGGGAAGCCGCAAAAAGATTTTGAGGGCCGGTTTTCTTGCCTACTTTTGCGGCCGCAATGGGTTCTCTCCGCTTCCGGCGGGAGATTAAAATGGGAAGTCCGGTGTGAGTCCGGCGCTATCCCCGTAGCTGTAAGGTTCAGCGAGTAGTGTAAAGTAAGTAGCGCGCAGTGCGCACTTCCGCTTAGTGCACATCTACCGCAGCCTGCTAAAAAAAGGCCACTGTTCCGCCTCCTGCGGAATGGGAAGGCTTTAGCAGGGAACCGAGCCAGAAGACCTGCCTCTTGCCATTTATCATTAATGCTTTCGGGTGAAGAGCATGGAATGTAACTAGCATCCCGGGTCAGTTATATTTCTACCTTACCTTTTTCCGAAGGCAGTCACAATCAAAAAAGAAATGAAAAAGAACGCACTTCTTGTGACTGCAATCCTTTTCTGCAGTTGGGCGCAAGCGCAAAAAGACAGCCTGGTAAAATCACTGGACGAAGTAGTACTGACCGCCAACAAGTACCCTGTCAAGCAAAGCCAGACCGGCAAGGTCATTACGGTCATTTCCCGCAGCCAGCTGGAAAAAAGCACCGGCAAGACCCTGGGGCAGGTACTGAACGAACAGGCGGGCCTGAACATTGCCGGCGCCCTGAACAACCTGGGTACCAACCAAAGCATCTTCCTGCGGGGCGCCGCTTCGGGCCGTACCCTTATTACCATTGATGGCGTGCCGGTCAGCGATCCTTCCCTGATCAACAACGAGTTCGACATCAACCTGCTGGCCATCGGCAACATCGAGGAGATCGAGATCTGCAAGGGCTCGCAGTCCACCCTCTACGGCTCCGACGCAGTGGCCGGGGTGATCAACATTATCACCACCAAAACCGATATCAGCAAACCGGTAAATATGAAAGCCACCGCAGTCGCCGGCAACCGGGGCTACCTGAACGGGAACGCCCAGGTATACGGCAAACTGGCCAACCAGCTGACCTACAATGTCCGGTATGCCAAGCTGTATACCAACGGCTTTTCCTCTGCCTGGGACAGCAGCGGCAAAAAGAAGTTCGACAACGATGGCTATAATGGCGACGTGGCAACGGCCAACCTGACCTGGAACGCCACCAGGGAACTTACCCTGAAAAGCTTCACGCAGTACAGCGGGTACGTGAACGAGATCGACAACAGCGCCTTCAGCGATGACCGGGATTATTCCTTCCGCAGCAAAACCCTGATGGCCGGCGGCGGCTTTGTATACAAGCTGCCTGCCGCAACGGTAACCGGCAATTATTTGTACAACCAGGGCAACCGCACCTTCCTCAACGACAGCTCCGATAACTTCAAGGCCTACCTGGACGACAGCTATAAAGCCCAGACCCAGTTTGTGGAACTGTACGGCTCCTTTAACCTGGGCAAGGGCTTTACCCTGCTGCAGGGTGCCGACCACCGCGCCGCCTTCATGAGCAAAAAGCTGCTGTCCATCTTCCCCCCCTATCCCGATTATGTGGACCCGCTGGCGGAAAAGAAAGCCAGCCAGACCTCCATCTACAGTTCGCTGTTTTATACCAGCAACTGGGGACTGAATGCCGAACTGGGCGGGCGCCTCAACACCCACTCCGCTTACGGCAGCAACTATACCTACACCTTTAACCCCTCGTACGTGATCGCGCAAAAAGTAAAGCTGCTGGCCTCCGTTTCCACCGGCTTTAAGGCGCCGACGCTGTACCAGCTGTATTCGAGGTATGGTACCGATTCGCTGAAACCCGAGAAGTCGCTGCACTACGAAGCGGGCGCACAGTTTACCAACCACATGGTCAATACCCGCCTGGTGTACTTCAACCGGGAAACCGACGATGCGCTGGACTACAACTACACGAAGAATAAATATTTCAATATCAGCCACCAGGAAGCCTATGGCCTGGAGTTCGAGAACAAGCTTCAGCTGGGCAAACGGGTAAGTGTAAACGCTAACTATACCTGGCTGAAAGTAAAGGAGCAGTCGCAGCACCGCATCACCTATAAAGATACCGCCTACCGGTACGGCTTAAGAAGGCCCGAGCATACGGCCAATATCACCCTGGGCTTCCAGCCGGCAGACCAGTTCTTTGTAAGTCTGTCGGCCCATTACGAAAGCAAGCGCATGGACCTGGGCGGCTATATGGCCAAGGACGTTTCACTGGATCCTTTCTGCATCCTGAATGCCTACGCCGAATACAAGCCGGTAAGCTACCTGAAAGTGTTTGCCGATGCCAAAAACCTCACGGATAAGAAATTCTTCACCGTTTACGGGTACAACTCCATCCCCTTTTTGGTATCCGGCGGTATCAGCATCAGCTTATAAGTCAAAAGCGCAACCTTCACCAACAAATAAAGGAAAGCCCGGGCTTTCCTTTATTTGTTTCTATGGAAAACTAAATTCAACTTTCCCCGCAACCCGTAAACCCGTAAACCCGTAAACTTGTATTCCATGGCCCATAAATCTTACTTCAACTGGAGCGGCGGCAAGGACAGCGCGCTCGCCCTGTATCATGCACTTCAGGACAGCAACTACGCCATCGAAAAGCTGCTGACCAGCGTCAATGCCCAATACCGGCGCATATCCATGCACGGTGTACGCGAGGAGCTGCTGGAGCAGCAGGCCGCCGCCATCGGGCTGCCGCTGCAAAAGCTGGTGCTGCCCGACCAGCCCTCCATGAGCGTATACGAACAGCAGATGGAACAAACCGTCACCGGTCTCCTGCAGGAAGGCTTTACCCATTCGTTCTTCGGCGATATTTTCCTGGAGGACCTGCGGGCCTACCGAGAAACCCAGCTGGCGAAAGCCGGCCTGCAGGCGGTGTTCCCGCTATGGAAGCGCAATACCCGCGAGCTGATGGAGGAATTCCTTTCCCTGGGCTTTAAAACGGTGGTCGTGTGCACGAAGGCCGAAGTGCTGGACGCCAGCTTTGCCGGCCGCATCATCGACCGGGACTTCCTCAACGACCTGCCTCCGGGCGTGGATCCCTGCGGCGAGAACGGCGAGTTCCACACCTTCGTTTTCGACGGCCCTATTTTCAAAAAACCCGTCCCCTTCCAGGTAGGCGAAAAGGTGCTGCGGCAGTACCAGGCCCCGAAGGAGCAGAAGGACAATTGCTTTTCGGCCCAGCCGGCGCCGGCGAACATGGGCTTCTGGTTTTGCGAACTGTGCGGCCCGGTTTTTTCGGGCCAGTGAAGCAGAAAATGAATGAATTTATGGACATCAAGCTGAAGGAAATTCTGACCGTTGGTTTTACCCTGTTCGCGGTGATCGACATTGTGGGGGCCATCCCGGTACTGATCTCGCTGAACAAAAAGCTGGGCGGCATCCGCGAGGGCCGGGCCACGATGGTTTCCGGCATCCTGATGATCCTGTTCCTGTTTATCGGCGAGCCCTTCCTGAACCTGCTGGGGCTGGATGTAAAGTCCTTTGCGGTGGGCGGCTCCATCGTTATCTTTTTCCTGGGCATGGAGATGGTGCTGGGCGTGGAATTCTTCAAGGCGGAAACCGAGGTACGGGCCGCCACCGTAGTGCCCATCGCCTTCCCGCTGATCGCCGGCTCCGGCACGCTTACCACCATCATTTCCCTCAAGGCCAACTACGACCAGTTGACGGTGCTGCTTGCCATCTTTTTTAACCTGATAATCGTTTACGTTGTGTTAAAATCCCTCAGAATTATCGAAAAAATTTTAGGACCGGCAGGATTAATTGCTGTAAGAAAATTTTTTGGCGTAATTTTGCTCGCCATCGCGGTAAAGATCTTCGCCAGCAATGCAAACGGACTGATAAAATAGCAAGATCAACCCTTTTGGCCTCGTAGTACAATGGATAGTATAAGAGTTTCCGAAGCTCCAGATACAGGTTCGATTCCTGTCGAGGCTACCAAAATCAGCAGAACCGCCTTAGATCCCCGGTCTAAGGCGGTTCTGCTTTTGGGGCCATCCCGACCCGGTGCCGTTATTATACCCTGAGCCTCCCCGTTATATAAGGTAGATATGCACACTGTTCCTTCCTAAAAAGCTGTAAATCAGCAAACTTAAACGTGGATAAAAAAAACTTACTGTTCCCGTGGATTTGGTGCCCGGCGTTTCCCTTCCACCCCTATCTTTGCCGCCCCTAAAACATACGATTAATTTATAAAGTCATGCTAACGACCAGCCATCCCGCAGCAAGGGAACCTAGAATCCGTCGCCAGGAATTATCTGCAGAAGCCATCCTGAACCGCCTGCTGAAAGAACAAACAGCGGTAGAATCCCCGGAAAATCAGCCGTCGAAATCGCCGGCCCGAAACGCCAAAAAGCCAGCCCTGGTAAGGGTTATGGGCAATTACAATTGCCTGTAGCTGCCGGGCGAAAGCCACGGAAGCCAAAGAAAAAAGGAAGGGTCACCCCTTCCTTTTTTTCGTTACCGCCGGCCGGTGGTTTCCGATCAATAAGCAATTAGTCCGGCTGCTGTTTGGTAAATGGCGGATTTTTGTAACCCGGGCTTAAAGGGGCAGGTAGCGGTTGATATAATCCACCAGCGCCGCTGCATTCTTTAAATCCAGCTTTTTTAAAATATTATAACGATGCACCTCCACCGTCTTAACCGACAGGTTGAGGATATTCGCGATCTCCTGCGATGAGTTGCCCTTCTTGATATAGTCAATGATCTCCAGCTCGCGCTGCGACAGGGAACTGAGCTTGGCCTGGTGCTCCTCGCCGCCGATCATCATTTCCGACAGGTTGTTCTTGATCTCCTTGCACATGTACTTGCGGCCGCCATGCACTTCCAGCAGGGCCGTGAACATTTCATCGCGCGAAGAGCTCTTGGTCACATAGCCCATGGCCCCCTTCTGCATCATCTTGCGGGCATAGGAAGGCTGGGTATGCAGCGATACGCCCAATATGCGGGAACCAGGGGCAAACTTGCGGATCTGGAAGGCCGCTTCAATGCCATTCATCCCCGGCATGTTGATATCCAGTATCACAACGTCGGGCCGCAGCTCCCTCGCCATGCGTACCGCATCCTCTCCATTGCCGCACTCCCCTACTACGGTAAAGCGGTCATCGGAGTTCAAAATGAAGCTCCACGTTTCCCGCACCAGCGTATGGTCATCTGCGATTAAGATGGATATCTTGTCCATGATATAAAATAGTTTTGGTACGAACTTCTTTGTTACGAATGCATGCCTTGGCAGCACCCGGCAAAGCGTTTCCGGCAAGGATGTCAGCAACACTTCCCCTTCAGACACACCTTCTCCGTTATGTAATCTGTCCCTACATGCAAAAGGGTAACAAAAACTTAAAAAAAATTTTAAAGGAATTTTTATAAGAGATTTTACCTAGGCAAAAAGCAGTGATTTGTCCTAGGAAATACCCGAGCCAGGAGGCATTATACCGCTACCGGTAGCGGCAATACAGGCTTGCTGCTGCGGCCGGGGAAATGACCGGGCACGTTGCGCCTTTTCATAGCGTCAAGCATTTCCAGCTCCCGCTGCGACAGCGAGCCGGTCCCGGAAGGCCCCTCCTCGCCGGCGCTCTTTCTTTCCGACAGGCTATGATGGATCTCCCCGCACAGGTACCTGCGGCCGCCATGCACCTCCAGCAGGGCCGTGAACATTTCCGCACGCGAAGCGCTTTTGGTTACATACCCGGCCGCCCCTATCTCCATCATCTTGCGGGCATAAGAAGGCCGGGCGTGCATGGAGGCAACCAATATGCGGGAACCGGGAACGGATTGGAGAATCAGACGGGCGGCTTCCATACCGTTCATGACCGGCATGTTGATGTCCAGCAGCACAATATCGGGACGTAGTTCCCGGGTCAGGCGAACCGCCTCCCGGCCATTGTCGCACGCCCCCACCACGGTGAAGCGGGCGTCGGTATGGAGGATGAAACTCCAGGTTTCCCGCACCAGCGTGTTGTCTTCAGCAATCAGAACGGAAATTTTTCCCATAATATAGGTTTTGTAGTTTTGGTCTGAACTCGGTTGCCGGGGATCCCTACCTTTTCAGCTTCCGGCCGGGCACACACTCCCCGGAAATGGAATCTGCATCATCCGCCAAAAGGGTAACAAAAAAGTAATACTTTTTTTTGCAGGACACCTTATATCCCGCCCCTTCCACACACCCGTTCTCCCCAAAAACTCGGGCAGCCGGACTTTATTGCTTGTCCGTATTTTGCTTGATAAACTTACAAGTATTTACACCTAGAAACACTTAGTAATTCTACATAAATACCGCTTTTTTTCAGACAGGTGTATTTTAAAAAGTGCCTGCGGATTCCATCTTTGTATCACAAACTGCCGGGAGGGCAAATGTGGGATACAGGTTAACGTAGCGCCCTGAACGCAGTTGACCGGGAGCATATAGTGCCGGCCAAAAGGAAAATCCAAACTTCTGCCATGAACCCGACACTTGACCCCTTCACCAACCAGCCCGGAGGCCCCTTTGACACCTCGCTTTTCTTTACGCTTTCCTTCGACCTGTGCTGCATCGCAGGCCTGGACGGCTATTTCAAAAAAGTAAATCCCGCCTTTATCCACCTGCTGGGTTACAGCGAGGAAGAATTATTATCCGCGCCCTTTACCGCATTTATTCACCCCGACGACCGGGAGGCTACCGCCCATGCCCTCCTGTTCCACGACCTGGAAAACCACCCCTTTGAAAACAGGTACCGCAGGAAAAACGGCGACTATTGCTGGCTGTCGTGGTCCGGCCGCCCCAAACGGGAAGAAGGGCTTATTTATGCCGTAGCCCGGGACATCACGGAGAAAAAAGGGTACGAAGGCCGGCTGGCAAAGTCGGAATCGGAAACCAAAAGGATCCTGGACAGCATCACCGACGGCTTCTATGCCATTGACCGCATGGGCACCGTCACCTATATCAACAAGGCTTCGGAAACCTTCACCGGGAAGCTAAGGGAAGAAGTGGTGGGACGCCACATCTGGGATGCCTTCCCCGAAGCCGTGAACACCCCTTTCTTCCCTTTGTACCAGGAGGCCCGCCACCTGTCGCATCCCGCGCATTACGACTTCTTTTACCAACCTTTGAAAGAATGGGTGGAGGTGACCGTTTATCCTTCGGCCGAAGGGCTTTCGCTGTTCCTGAGGATCCTTACCGAAAAAAAGAAAAACGAACAAAAGCTCAAGGAAGCCCACG
This sequence comes from Huijunlia imazamoxiresistens, assembly GCF_037132455.1. Lineage (NCBI taxonomy): Bacteria > Pseudomonadati > Bacteroidota > Chitinophagia > Chitinophagales > Chitinophagaceae > Huijunlia > Huijunlia imazamoxiresistens. Next base: position 69,571 of record NZ_JBBBEI010000019.1, read on the forward strand.
ACCTCTATGAACTGATCACGGAGGCTACCTCCTCCTCGGTATGGGAGTGGGAGGTCGGCGCCCGCACGGCCTTCTGGCACGGCAAAAAAATGAGGGAACTCCTGGGAGCACCCGATCCTTCGGCCCCGCAATCCTATGAACGCTGGGAACAAAGGGTGCATCCCGAAGACCTGCCGCAGGTGTACCAGCGCTACGAAGAGGCGATAAAAAACGGCGAGGAATATTATGTGAACGAATACCGGTGCCTGAACAAACAGGAGGAATATATCTATGTGCGCAACCGCTGCCACGTGCTGCGCAACTACCAGGGCGATGTCATCAAGATCGTGGGGGTGATGGACGATATCACCGCCCAAAAGGAAGCCGAACATTCCTCGGCCCGGACCGAAAGGGATTACAAGACCCTGTTCAACAATGCCCCTCTTCCCCAGATGATCCTGGACCTGGAAACCCTCCGCATCCTGAACGTGAACGAGGCGGCCGTGAAGCATTATGGCTATTCGCTGGAAGAATTCCTGCAGATGACCATTTATGACATCCGGCCTGCCGAAGACCACCTGGCCAGTACCCGGCTGACGGAACACCTGCGCCAGAACCCTACCCCTTTCCGGATGACCATCACCCACGTGAAAAAGGACGGCGAACGGATCACCGTGGAATTAAACAGCACGGCGGTCAACTACAAAGGCTATAATGCCCGGCTGGCCACTATCAACGACATTACCGAAAAGATCCGGCTGCAGGAACGGGTTACCCAGCTGCGGGTACAGGAACAGCGCAAGATTGCCCAGGCCACCTTCACGGCCCTGGAAAATGAACGGGATTTTATCGGCAAGGAGCTGCACGACAACGTCAACCAGATGCTGACCAGCACGAAGCTGTTTTTGGAGCTGGCCCTGGAGCGCGAAGACATCCGCCTGCAGCTCATCGAAACCTGCACCCGCACCCTGGTCAATGCCATCCAGGAGATCCGGCTGTTGTCCAAATCCCTCACCTCCCCCATCATCAGGGACCTGGGGCTGATCAGCGCCCTTACCGATGCCCTCAGCCCCTATATATTGTCCCGGAAGTTCGAGGTGCATTTCACGGCCCGCGGAAAGATCAAGGAGCTGCAACACGATATCCAGTTCGCCCTGTTCCGGATCGTACAGGAGCAACTGAACAACATCAACAAACATGCGGATGCCTGCAACGTATGGCTGGATATTTCCACGCCGAACAACCATGTGGAAATACTCATAAAGGATGACGGCAGGGGCTTTGACCAGCTGCGGAACGGCGATGGCATCGGGCTGAAGAATATCCGGAACCGGGCGGAATTCCTGGACGGGACGGCCGAAATTATCTCCGCTCCCGGTAAGGGCTGTACGGTAAAAGTGCGGATCCCCCTGCAGGCCCGAACCAATGGCCATCCCTCGCTGGGAGAATAAGGCCGGGCCGGCTTCAGTCGAGCAGTACGTAGATCTCCGACAGGTCGATCTGGTCGAGGTAGAAGTCGAGCCGCCGGTAACTGCTGAAGGCGTTCACCCGGAGCACCCGGCTTTGGCGTTTATGGAGCCATACCTCGCAGTAAAAACTATTCAGCTGGAAAAGAGCTACCCGGCATTGCTCGGCATTGCGGTATACATCGAGGTACACGCCATATTCCTGCAGCACTTCCATCTGCTCCTCGGTTTCCAGGGCGATAAACTGGTGTAGGGTCGGTGGCTTCATGGGCAACACGGTTTCCTACAATTTAAGAAAGAAGTTTCACTTTGCCCAATGCCCCCTTTTCCAGGGGTGGAAAAGAAAAAGCCCGCTAAGACTAGCAGGCCGATCAATTAACCTATTCAAGAAAAAATCTTTACTCAAAGGTAACCGGCTGCCGGCATCGAAAAAACAAAGGCTGAGGAGAATCAGTTGCCCCCTGCGGGGGGCTGACTAAAGTCATATGGGCCGGTAGGAATTGGTTGATTGGTTAGTTGGTTAATTGGGGGCAGACCGTTCAGGCTTTGGAGCGAGAAAACCACTTTTTCAGCCATTCCAGGGAACCGTGGGGCTTTTCGCGCTTTTCCATGCCCAGCAAAAAGCCATACGGGTTCAGCCCTTCCACGTTGTCGCAAATGATCTTGGCAATGCCCAGGACGGGAATGGCCAGCACCATGCCGGGGATGCCCCAGATCAGCTCGCCCGCTACCAGGCCCGCAATGGTGAACAGGGGATTGATGTTGACGCCGGCGCCCACCACCAGGGGTTCGAGCACATAGGTCTGGAAAAACTGGATGGAGAAGTAGGTGACGATGACGCCCAGGACCATGGCGGGGCTGCCTCCCTGAGCAAAGACCATCAGGATGGTGATGGCATTGCCGGTAAGGTTGCCCACGAAGGGAACGATCTCGAGCAGGCCGCAAAGGATGGCAAAGAAAATGGCATTCTCGACGCCCACGATGGAAAAGCCGATAGCGTACAATACCCACAGGCAGGCGATCATGGCGGTAAGCCCCGACAGGTATTTCTGGGCCACCCGGCTGCAGTTGGACATGAGTGCGGCGGCATTTTTCTGCCGGCCGGGAGGCAGCAGCATCAGCACGAATTTCTTTAAATGGCTGCGGGAATACAGGAACAGGAACAGGTACACCAGGAACAGCACCACGTCGGCCACCAGGCTGCCCAGCCCCAGCAGCAAACGGCTGAACGTATCGCCCAGGCCGGTGTACGAGCCGCTGTTCAGGAACTGCCGCTGCTGGTGCTCGGATATGCCGAAGGACCGGCTGATGTAATGGCGCAGCTCCTCCAGCTGCCGCACCAGGTTCTTTTCGATGCGCCCGGCATCCTTGGCCACATCGGACACCTGCCAGTACAGCAGGCCAAAGATGGCCGACGCCACCAGCAGCAGCACCAGGATGCACAACAGGATCGCCACCACCTTGTGCACGCCCCTGTTCTCCAGCCAGCGGCTCACCGGGAAAAAGAGCATGGCCATCAGGCCGGCAAATGCAAGGGGCACCAGGAACGGCCGCGCATAATACAAGCCCGCAATGAGCAGGAACAGCAGCAACAGCAGGTGCACCCACTTTTTCAACATCAAACCTTCCATTACCGGCTAATATAGCATTTAGATCAGGGAATTGGTTCATTGGTTCATTGGGAATCGGGAAGCCTCCCCAATAAACCCGGCAGGTTTGCGGTAGCCGAAGGAACGCGTAAACTTGTAAACCCGTAAACTATTTTCAGTTATGCTGCTGTATGACCTGGACCAGTGTCTGTGCCGGGACGACGCCGGACTGCCGCCATTTTACCTGGCCGCCCTTGAATAAGATGAGGGTGGGAACGCCCTGGATCTGGAAGTGCCGGGCGGTATCGGGGTTTTTGTCGATATCCACTTTGATGATGGTGACCGCATCGCCCAGGGCCTCCTTCGTTTGCTTTAATACCGGGGCCATCATTTTACAGGGGCCGCACCATTCAGCGGTAAAGTCTACCAATACCGGCTTGTCGGACTGGAGCACTTCCTGGAAACTTTTCATGTCTTTTTAGCTTTTTGGAGCAGAAAAGGTACCAAATTAAAGTTTACGCGTTCACCAGTTGAGTTCCTGGGTTTCTGAGTTCCTATGTTCCTGAGTTCCTGAGTTAGGAGTTTGCCCCCTAATTCCGAATATCCCAATGAACCAATTAACCCATACCTTACTGCCCACCTGCGTGCGCCCACAAATGCTGCACTGCCGAGCGGAAAAAGGGAAAGGTGGGCAGGGTGCAGAGGAGGCGGAGGTCTTCGGGCAGGGAGGTTTCGTTGTCCAGGAACTTCAATACGCGGGGCGTGGGGTTGCGGCGGAACAGCTGGGCAAAGATCCGGTCGCCCGGAAGGCTGTTTTTATCCAGGATGTTCAGCAGCACGCTATCATAAAAGTGAAAGCGAGGGGAACTGCGGGGCGAAAAGGGGGTGCCCGTCCGGACCAGGTGCTGCACCATGGCCGCCGACTGCTTTTGAATAAAGCGGAAGGTATAACCGCTGGAACCCTTGGTCTGGCCACCGGCGGTGCCGATATGCAGGATGTTGCCCTGAGAAGAGGGGAAGGAATAATTGGTCATCGGAATAACGCCGAACTCCTTTTCGGTGATGGAATAATTGCGGAGCTGCAGCCGCCCCTCCACGTATGCTTTCAATTCTGCTTCATAAGCGGTATCGGGCAACAGGTTTTTTGAAAATACCGTGTACTCCACCAGCGCGCGGTTGGGCGCCACCGGCAGCACGTAAAAAAAAGCGGTGCCATTTTTCTGGCAGGTGCGCATATCCATCAGGGTGGCCACTCCGGGCGAAAATGCCGCACCGGCAGTCTCCACCATCCATCCCTTGAAATGCTGCAACAGCCAGTACTGGTGCGGCAGCAACCGGGGCTGCGGTGGCGGCACGCTGTTGAAAATATAATCGGCGTACAGCTTTTGACCGTCCGCCTGTACAAAGGTTTCGCCCGGCCGGCTTTCCATGCCTTCAATGGAAGCCCGGGTAAAGGAGATGCCCCCGTGCTGCGCCAGGATGCTGCGGCTGTAGTGGTAAAAGTCAATGCCCCGGATCATCTTGTACGTATAGGGCGCCGGCGTCAGCAGCCGCGAAAGGGCGTTCGAGTGGAACCACAACTGGTCCCATTCCTTGCAGACGATGGGTTGAAAAGGACCCGCTTCTTTTTCCCAGAAACACCAGGTGCGGTCGTTCCTGTTTTTCAGGTCGCTGTCGATGACCAGGATGCGTTTGTCCTGCAGCCTGCCGGACTGTACCAGGTGCACCAGCAGGCTCAGGCCGGCGCAGCCCGCACCGGCCACGATGTAGTCGTAGCGGTCCTGCACCGCGGCGCGGGGCCAGCCTATATCCTGTAATTGTTGTTCCAATGGTATCGGTGATTTACGGGCGCCCCGCATCCGCTTCGGGGGCGTAGCCCACCTTTTTGCCTGCCATCAGCTTTTTATCGTTCCGCACCTTCTGCCAGTACTTTTTGTGCACGTACAGCATGCCGAAGCTTTCGCCTTCGTGCCGGTCGAGGTGGCGGTGGTGCATTTTGTGCGCCCAGCGGATGGCGCGTACGTAGGTATTGCGGCTGCGGCGGAACCATTTGAAGCGCTGGTGGATGATCACGTCGTGCACCAGGAAATAGGCCGCTCCGTAGGCCATGATGCCGAAGCCGACGGCCTGCATCCACCAGGCAGGCGTATAGGTTCCGAAATAGATCAATAAAATGCTGGGAACGGCAAAGATGACGAAGAACCAGTCGTTCTTTTCAAAAAAGCCGGGCTCCTTCTGATGGTGGTCGCGGTGGAGGTACCACAGGAAGCCATGCATCACGTACCGGTGCGTGGCCCAGGTAACCGCCTCCATCAGGCAGAAGGTACCAAAAAGGACAAGTATGTAATAAACGGGAAGCATTTTGTAACGTTTTTCGGTTGAAGATTCCTGATAGTTCCAGAGTTCACGAGTTCCAAAGTTCCTTCGGCTACCGGCAGCCCCAATTCCCAATTAACCAATTAACCAATATCCCAATATTCAAATTACCGGCCCCCGGCCCCATACCGCTGCAGCCACCAGGTTTCGATGGTGGGAAAAGCCAGCCGGAACCAGGCGGTGAACCGGGCGGGATGGGCGATGATGGTTTCCTTCAGGTGCGGCATGGACTGGTAGGTATAATCGGCCACCTCCTGTTGGTTGAGGGTAAGGGGTCCTTCGTATTCGCCGGCAAACACATGGTCGAACTCGTGCTCCACCAGGTTGTTCTCCACCTCTGCCCGGTAGGTAAATTCGAAAATCTTTTGCAGGGAGGTGGTAAAGCCCAGCTCCTCCTGCAGGCGCCGGCGGGCGGCGGCCTCCACCTCTTCGCCGGGGAAGGGATGGCTGCAACAGGCATTGCTCCACAACCCGGCGCCATGGTATTTCTGCAGCGCCCGCTGCTGCAGCAGCATGCGGCCCTTTTTGTCAAAAACAAACACGCTGAATGCCCGGTGCAGCAAGCCTTCGCGGTGCGCCTGCATCTTTCCCATCGTGCCTGCCGGCTCGTCGTTTTCCGTAACCAGTATTACTTGCTGCTCGCTCATATCATTCGTAAGGTATTTCTGATGCTTGCCTTGAAAAGAATATACGCCTTGTGGTAATCGGGCACGCGGATCCGCTGGTGCAGGATCAGGTGCGGCCGGGTACCTTTGATCTTGTTGAACAGGCAATAATAATACTTAAATGCTACATAAACGCCAAACCGGGCCTTGAGCGGGAGCTGCAGGATCCCCCCCTTTGCCCGGCGGAAGTCGGCCTCTATTTCGGCTTCGATCCGCTGCTTGTCCTGGTGGGTGAACCGGTGAAAGTCGCAACCGGGAAAATACATCCGCGACAGGTCGTGGAAGTCACTCTTGATGTCGCGCAGGAAGTTCACCTTCTGGAAGGCGGCGCCCAGGGCCTGGGCCGGCGCACGGAGACGCTGGTACAGGGCGGCATCCCCTTCGCAGAACACGTACAGGCACATCAGTCCTACCACTTCCGCCGAACCGTAAATGTATTCCTCATACCCCTGGCGGTCGTAGGCCTGGCGGGTAAGGTCGGAGGCCATGCTGGCAAAAAAAGCCCGGATCAGCCCGTGGTCGATGCCATAGGCCCGGACAGTCTGCTGGAAACTGTTCAGGATCGGGTTCAGGCTGATCCCCCTTTCCAGGGCATCAAAGGTCTGCTCCCGGAACTGTTGCAGCAGCCCTTCCTGGTCGTGCCCGTGAAAGGTGTCGACGATCTCGTCGGCCAGGCGAACGAACCCATAGATATTATAGATGGGCCCCTGCAGGTCGGCATGCAGCAGCCGGATGGCGGAAGCAAAAGAAGTGCTGTACAATTTGGTGACCGCCTGGCTGCAATGGCTACTGGCCTTGTCATACAGATCAACCGTCATATGCGCTTAGTTTAACAGTTTCAGAACTCTGCCGGAAGTCACCTCCCCGCTGATAAGACTGGGCGGCACTCCCGGTCCCGGCACCGTGAACTGGCCGGTATAAAAAAGGCGTTTTACCTTTTTACTTTCGCAGGACGGCCGGAAGATGGCCGTCTGCCCCAGCGTGTTGGCCAGCCCGTAGGCATTGCCTTTATAGGAGTTGTACCCGGACACGAAATCGCTGACCGAAAAGGTCTTTTTATACACCACATGCTCCTTTATGGACTCGCCGGTATGTTGCTCCAGGCGGCGGACCACCTTGTCGAAATAGTGTTCGCGGAGGGCTTCGGTATCCTGCTCCAGGCCCGCGGCCACCGGTATCAGCAGCACCAGGTTCTCGCAGCCTTCGGGGGCGGCCGAAGGGTCGGTGACCGAGGCGGCGCTGACATAGAACAGCGGCTCCTCGGGCCAGCGGGGCTGGCGGTAGATCTCCCCGGCATGGCGGTCGAAGGGCACGTCGAAGAACAGGGCGTGGTGGCACAGGCGGGGCAGTTTTTTGCCGATGCCCACGTAATACAGCAGGCAGGAAGGCGCCAGCACTTTCTTGTCCCACCAGGCCTCGGGATAGCTGCGGAAGGCCGGCGGCAGCAGGTGCTTTTCGGTAAAATAATAATCCGCCCCGCTGATCACCGCGTCGGCCCGGTAGGTGCCCTTGTCCGTGGCCACGCCCCGGGCGGCGCCTTGTTCCAGAACGATCTCCCGGGCCTCCTCGCCAAAACGGAACGCCACCCCCAGCTCCACCGCCAGCCGGTGCATGGCCTCCACTACCGAATACATGCCGCCCTGCGGGTACCAGGTGCCGCCGACGATGTCGGCAAAATTCATCAGGCTGTACAGGGCGGGCGTATTCCGCGGCAGCGCCCCCAGGAACAGCACGGGAAATTCCATCAGCTGCCGCAGCTTGTAGTGCCGGAAATATTTGCCCACGTGCCGCTCCATGGAGGTAAACACGTCGAGGCGGAACAGGTTGCGGAGCACCTGCCAGTCGAGGAACTCGGTCACCGACCGGCCGGGTTTGTAGACGATGTGCTGCACCCCTACCCGGTACTTGCAGGCGGCTTCTTTCAGGTAGCGGTCGAGCTGGCGGCTGCTGCCCGGCTCAATAGACTCGAACAGGCTTTGCAGCTCACTGTAGCCGGCGGGAATATCGGTGCCTCCATCGGGCCAGTACACCCGGTACGAAGGGTCGAGCCGCGTGAGGGTGTAGTAGTCGGACACCTGTTTGCCAAACTGGGCAAAAAAACGGTCAAACACATCGGGCATCCAGTACCAACTGGGGCCCATATCAAACGTAAATCCCTGCGCCTGCAGCCGTGCGGCACGGCCGCCGGCGGTGGCGTTCTTTTCCACGACCGTTACCCTATAACCGGCCTTAGCCATAAAGGCAGCCGCCGACAAGCCGGCAAAGCCAGCGCCTATGATGATGACCGATTTATTCACCGTTCGATTTGTTTTTGTAAGATTTTCCGGGCAAAGTGGATGCGGCTCTTCACCGTTCCCAGCGGCTCGTCCAGCGCCCGGGCGATTTCCTCATACTTATATCCCTGCACATGCAGCACAAAGGCGTTCTTATACACTAACGGCAAACCGTACACCGCGGCATGCAGCTCTTTTATCCGCCCGGGCTCCGGCAGGTAGGAACCATTGCTGTACTCAAAATACCGGACCGTCTCCAGCGCCGCTTTTTTGCGCTTTTCCCGGCGGTAATCATTAATAAAGATGTTGCGCATGATGGTGTACAGCCAGGCTTTGATGTTGGTCCCAGCCTGGTAATGGGTCCGGTACACGAATGCCTTGCACAGGGTTTCCTGGCACAGGTCCCGGGCCGCCTCGTAATTGCGGGTAAGACTAACGGCAAAAGGCGTCAATCCTTCCGCGTTGTTCAATACCAGGCTCTGAAATTCAGGGATGCTCACTTTGTTGAATATTTTTTCAGATAAAATTAAACAAAAATGAGGCCTAAAACAAGCTCATGCAGGAGAAACTTTCAAACTACAAAAGTCTCGGAGACTTTTGTAGTTTCTCCGGTCTCCGGTAGTTTTTGCAGGGCTATTGGGCGGAAAAGGCGTATTCCATCAGGTCCTGGATGGAGGAGAGGAAGTCGACATTGGCGGGGAACTTTTTGGGGTAGCGTGCCGGAACGGGACCGGAAAGGAGGATGCGGGCGCCGTTACTGCCATGGGAAAGCTGGGTCAGGAACTTTTCGAAATGCAGCTGCCGGGGGAAGGACACGAGGTGGAGGTAGAGAAAGGCGGGTTTCTTTTTGTTGACCACGTAAAACAGGTCGTCCAGGGGCAGGTTGGCCCCCAGGTAGATCACGGGCAGCGACCGCTCCTTCAACAGGTAATATACGTACAGCAGGCCCAGCTCGTGGTGCTCGTCTTCGGGCAGGAACAGCAGGAAGAGGGGTTCGGTGCCGTGCACCAGGGGCAGGGCGTCGATGCCGGCAATGATCTTTTCGCGGATGATGTTGGAGACGATGTGCTCCTGGGCGGGGTTGATGGAGTCGGCCTGCCACAGGATGCCCACTTTTTCCAAAAAGCTGAAGATGACGGTGGTGATGGTTTTGGCCAGGCCGTGGCGGTGGATGTGGCGGTCGAGCACCTCCTGGAAGCCGGTCTGCTCGACGTTGACCATCAGGCCGATGAGCTCATTGATCAGTAATTCGTATTCCGCTTCCGGCACCTGCAGGTTCAGGGCCGCCGCCGTCCGCTGCGGGGGCGTCATTTCGTCGATGCGGGAGATCTTGTAGCCATGCTTGTTCAACAGGGCCACCGTCAGCAGGGTTTTTAATTCTTCGTTGGAGTACGTGCGGATATTGGTGGCCGTACGGTCCGGCTTCAGGAAATTATAGCGCTGCTCCCATATGCGGATGGTATGGGCCTTGACCCCGGAAAGCGCCGCCAGTTCTTTAATCGTGAACGCCATGATTTTATCCTTACAACTAACTTACAAAAAAGTTTACGAGTTTACGAGTTATTTCCAGGCCTGAAGAACTCGTAAACTCGTAAACTCGTAAACTCCTACAGAGAACTGTTCATCCACTCCCGCTCCTGCAGTTCGCGGTACAGGGGCGAGGAGGAGAGTTTGTGGAGCAGGGCCAGCTGGCGGTCGTGGTGGGCATCGGTGCCGGCCAGCTGGTAGTAATCGTTTTTGAGGAGGTACTCGGCCAGCTGGCGGCTTTCGTCGCCGTAAAAGCCGGTCAGGGAAAGCAGGTTCAGCTGGAACAGGCAGCCGGCATCCCGCAGGGTGTCGAAATATCCTTTTTTGCGCAGCAGGTAGGTGTAGCGCTCCGGGTGGGCCAGCACGGGCTGGTAGCCCTGCAGCTGCAGTTCAAAAAGGGTATCCTGCAGGTCCAGGGGGGCCAGCACCATGGAGAATTCCACCAGCACCAGTTTGTCGCTGAGGCACAGCAGCGGCGCCTTGGCCTTCACCTGGGCCGAAAAGTGGTCGTCCAGGAAGTATTCGGCGGCGGCCTTCAGCTCTATTTCCAGGCCCTCGCTGCGGGCGGCAGCCTGCAATTGGGCCAGCGCCGGGCTGATGGTTTCGGGCGTGTTGGGATACAGCTCCCAGTAAATATGCGGCGTGCTGATGATCCGTTTGTATCCCAGCTGCACGAAGGCCCGGAGCATGTTCAGCGAGCTTTCCATATCCGGGGCGCCGTCGTCCAGCCCCGGCAGCAGGTGGGTATGCATGTCGGTATGCAGCCAGCCCAGGTCGACCGTCGTCGGCTGCTTTTTTCTAAAAAAAAGCATTGCGCAACTTTTTTTGGAGCGACCGGCCGTTCTGCTTCCGCTCCAGGAGTTCGTAATACAATTGGGACATTTCGTTCATCAGGCGCTGGTAGCTGAACCGCTCCATCACGTACTGGCTGCTGTTGCCGCCCAGGCGGAGGCGCAGGCGGTCGTCCTCAACCAGGCTCAGCAGGTTTTGGCAGAAGGTGGCTTCATCGGCGATCTCGGACAGCAGGGCCGTTTCCCCTTCTTTGACGATATCCTGGATGCCGCCCACTTTTGTGGACACGATCGGCTTGTTGGCGGCCTGGGCCTCGATGAGGCTGACCGGCGTGCCCTCGTTAAAGGAGCAAAGCGTAATGATGTCCAGTCCGGCGGTGATGGTATCGACGTCGCTGCGCCAGGAGGTAAAGATCAGGGGGTGCGGGTGGGTGGTGTCGGTTTCGGTGGAAAAGCCGATGCCCGCCGCTTTGGCCGCGGCTTCCAGGTCGGGACGGGTTTCGCCGTCGCCTACGATAAAGGCTTTGACCTTTTTGGAAGAATGCTGCAGCACGTGGGCCAGCCCTTTCAGGAACAGGGCATGGTTCTTAATGGGCACCAGCCGGCCGATGATGCCGATGGCGATCTCGTCGTCGGCTACGCCGAACTCTTTTCGGAATTGGATGCGCTTGGCGGGCTGGTTGTGCTGGAACTTGTCCAGGTCGAGGCCCAGGCGGATCAGGCGGAACTTTTTCTCGGGGGCAATGCGGAAGTCTTCCACCAGCTCTTTCTTTTGCTGGTCGCTGATGGTGATGATGGCGTCCGACTTGCGGGCCAGGAAGCGTTCGGTATTGATGAAGAACTGGGTCTTCACGGCGTTGAAGTACGAGTGGAACACGTGGCCGTGGAAGGTGTGCACGATCGCGGGCACGTTCATGGCCGAAGCGGCCAGGCGGCCCAGGGTGCCGGGCTTGGCGGCATGGGTATGCACGATATCGGGCTTGAAGTCTTTTATGAGTTTTTTCAGCTGCTGGTAGGCGCCAAAATCCGAGGTGGGATTGATGGAGCGGCCCATGCCCGGGATGACGTGATAACCGATGCCCAGCCTGTCGGTCAGGAAGTCGGCGCTCTTTTCATGGCTTTCCCGCTCTCCCACTACCAACAGTGTTTCGAACTCCGAAGGCATGTATTTGGTCAGGTACGTGGCATTCAACACAGGTCCGCCTACGGCCAGGCGGTTCAATATACGTAAGACTCTGGGCATTATTCGCTTAGGTTTACAGGTTCCGGATACGGATTTAGATAAAGGTTAAGACGCTATTTTGCAAATAGGAGGCAAAAATATGGTAGTATTGCAAATTTTTTAATTATTTTATTACTTCCGCAGACCAGAGACGTGCATTATGCAGTATTTATCGATATGGGATCTTTTCCTGACGCCAATATATCTGATTGTTCTTTCGGCAATCGCAAAGAACCAACGGGATAAAAGATACCCATTCGGACATCCCTTACGGAAATATTATATGCAGGGCCTGTACCTGAAGTTTGCCGGCGCCATTTTCATTGCCCTGGTTTACCAGTTTTATTATGGCTCGGGGGATACCTTCTTTTATTTCAAGCATGCACGCGGTATTAATGCGACCTTCAGCGAATCCCCTTCCATCTGGTTCAAGCTGCTGCTGCGCACCCCGCTGGAGGAGGCCCCGGAGTTGTACGCCTACATTCCCAGGCTGCCCTTTTACAAAGATCCCGCCTCCCATATGGTAGGAGCGATCGCCGCGGTCTTCGGCATTTTGAACGGGAACACCTATCTGCCCATCGCCGTGCTGTTCGCTTTTTTATCCTATACCGGCATCTGGGCCATGTTCCGCACGTTTGTCAATATTTATCCCCACCTGCACAAACAGCTGGCTACTGCCTTCCTGTTCATCCCCAGTACGTTTGTATGGGGGTCCGCCATCTTCAAGGATACCGTCTGTATGTTCGGCCTGGGCTGGCTTACCTACACCTCCTTCCGGGTATTTGTGAACCGTGACTTTTCGCTCAAGAACTTAATCTTGTTTTTCCTGAGCTTTTACCTGATCTTAAAGGTAAAGGTATACATCCTGCTGGCCTTTGTTCCGGCCTTGTCCATCTGGCTGCTGACCACCTATTCGTCGCGGATCCAATCCAGTGCCTTGCGCTTCATCGCACGCCTGGCCTTCATGGCGATGGCTGCCGGTGGCTTTTTGTTCTTTACCCGGATCTTTGCCCAGGAACTGAACCGCTACTCCCTGGAAGATATCGCCCAAACGGCCAATACCACCCGCAACTGGATTTCCTACTCCTCCGGCGATGAAGGATCGGCCTATGACCTGGGCGCCTTTGACCCCAGCATCGGGGGGATGCTGAAAAAGTTTCCCCAGGCCGTGGTGGTGACCCTGTTCCGTCCCTTTCCCTGGGAAGCCCGCAAGATGATCGTGATGCTGTCGGCCGCGGAAGCACTGGTCTTCCTGTATTTTACCATCAAAGCCTTTCGGCGCCGGGGCCTGGGGAACAGCTTCCGCCTGATCTTCAAAGATCCCAACCTGTTCTTTTGCCTGATCTTCTCGCTGATCTTCGCCTTTGCGGTGGGCATTTCGTCGTACAACTTCGGGTCCTTATCCCGCTACAAAATCCCCTGCCTTCCGTTCTATGCCGCCCTGCTGGTGATCATGCTGCACGATGACAAGCAAAAAAAAGCCGCCCAACGAACACGTCAGGCGGCGGAACTCAGTAAGCGGGAAGCGACTCAGGAGGCCATATAGCGCTTCCACCAGTTCTGGAACACGATCAGGGCCCAGATGATGGCGTGGCTGTCGCCCGGGTTGTTCGACAGCAGTTGCTTTTTCAGGCTGCGGGTGGCTTCCAAGCTGAAGATGCCCTGCTGTTCCACGAAGGCATCGCTCAACAGATCGTTGTCGATCAGGGGCCACAACTCTTTCCGGAACCAGCCCAGGAGCGGGATCTCGAATCCCTGCTTGGGACGGTTATAGATCTCTTCGGGCAGGAAGGGACGGAAGGCATCCTGCACCAGTTTCTTTTTCATGGAGGCGTCGATTTTGAAATGGGTGGGCAGGCCAAAGGCAAATTCCACCACGCTGGTATCCAGGAAGGGGCTCCGGATCTCCAGGCTGTTGGCCATGCTCATCAGGTCCACCTTCACCAGCATATCGCCCTGCAGCACCAGGTTCATATCGGCCAGCAGCACTTCGTTGAAGTCGGCGCCCTTGATGGGACCGGCAAATTCATTGCGGATCTCGTCCAGCCGGGCGGTATTGATCTGCTGTTTTACCCGGTCGTGCAGCAGGCTGAGGCTTTCGTTCCTGCTCTGGAAAGCCGCCCAGCGCCAGTAGCGTTCGGCGGGCGTCAGGCGGGCGCCGATGGCGTAGCGGTGCAATTGCCGGAACTTGTTGGTCAGCTTGTTATTGCGGCTTTTGGGCAGCAGCTCCAGTACGGGCGCCGCCTTTTTGACCAGGGTGTTGAGGGCGCCGCCCTGGCGCATCCGCCATTCGGCCGCGTGCTTGTTGTAGCCGGCAAACACCTCGTCGCCCCCGTCGCCGGACAGGGCCACGGTCACGTGCTTGCGGGTATGATGACTCAGGATATAAACCGGGATGGCCGAGGAGTCGGCAAAAGGTTCGTCGATATAATCCAGCACGGACTGCACATGTTCCAAAAAGTCATCGTTGCCCAGGGAGAAGACGGTATGCTCGGTCTTGTATTTTTTGGCCACCAGCTTGGCATAATGGGTCTCGTCGAAATACGGGTTGTCCTTGTAGCCGATGGAAAAGGTATTGAGCTTGTTGGTATGGCGGGCCGCCAGGGCTACCACCACCGAGGAGTCGATGCCCCCGCTGAGGAAGGAGCCCAGGGGAACGTCGGCGATCATCCGCGACTGTACCGATTCGTCCATCAGGTCCACCAGCTTTTTCTGGGCCGTTTCGTAGGTGAGACGGCCGTATTCCTGGGGCTTCAGGTTCAGTTCGTAATAGGGCCGCGAGAACACCTGCTGGCCCGGGCGCACCACCAGGAAGTGCCCCGGCTTCAGTTTCTGCACATTTTTTACGAGGCTGTACGGCTGCGGGATGTAGTTCAGCTGAAAATAGACCGGCAGCAGGTTCCAGTTGATCTCTTTGGGAATGCCGTTCTCGAACAGGGCCTTCATTTCCGAGGCAAACAGCAGCTTCTCCTCGTCGAGGTAAAACAGCAGCGGCTTTTTGCCGTAGCGGTCGCGCACCAGCACCAGCTCGCCGGTTTGGTTATCGTAGAGGGCGGCGGCAAAAAATCCCTGCAACAGCTCGAACGCCTTTTCCTTCAATTGGGCGTAAAGGGCCAGGAACACCTCGGTATCGGATTGCGACCGCAGTTGCTGCTGCGCTTCCGGGCTCAGGTACTGTTGGCGCAATTGCTGGTAATTGAAGATCTCGCCGTTGAAGGCGATGGTATACCGGCCGTCGGGCGTGGTCATGGGCTGACTGCCCGCGCAGGATACGTCAATAATCGATAACCGGCGATGGCCCAGCGCCACATTGCCGCTGAGGAAAACATCACCCCCATCCGGCCCCCTTTTTACAAGTGCCGCGTTTGCTGCCGGCACCTTTTCCAGGAACCCGCTACCTTTCGCATTAAAGGCGAATCCACCACTTATACCGCACATAGTCTGTTGAATTTATTATGAAAAAAAGAAGCCAGGCACGTTGAAATGAACCAGGGAACGTTTGTGATTGCGCAGGAATGCAAACAAATCGCACCCGACATCCAACTATCTATTGCTGCCGGTTCTGTAAAACGGGATTTAAGGAAACCCTCTGCAATTCCAATCTATTGATTAACCATTTGCCCATTCGCTGCATAGGTTGCTCCACAAAGCGAAAAATAAGGCTGGCAATAAGAGCAACCAAGCCTAGTACCACGAAAAAACGGATACAATAGTTTGCCAGGGCAAAAGGAAACGAATTCGCTGGCACAAAATCAACAAATGAAAACTTTGTCATCCAGTGTAGAATGCCGAAATGAACGATATAGGCACTGTAACTGATCCGTCCAAAGAAAGTGAAAAAAGGGTTTACCAGGAAGGTAAAATCATTCCGCGATAGAGCCACCAACAGCAGGGAGAAGGCTATTCCGAAAAACATTACGGGCGAGATCATGGCTCCCAGGATGATGTTTGCGGCTATCAGAAGGGAAACTGCCAGCAGGTTACCTGCACTGACCGCGTAATCCCGCTTTACAACAATAAAAAAGGCAATAATCCCACATGCAAACACAGGCAGTTGGCTGGGAAGATAAAGGCCGATGTATTGGCTCCATATTTTTTCCGTAAAACCCGAATTGAAATGACCAAGCATCCGCGTCAGGAGAAAGTTTAGCACTACAGTGCCTACAAAAAAAGTAATCGCCTTGTTCAGTGAACTAATATACTTCAATAGCACAGGTACCAAGCAGTAAAACATCATTTCCACGGTAATCGACCATCCGCCCGGGACCAGCGAATTGAACCAGTTAGGATTAAATCCATGCAAAAACAAAAAATTGGAAATAATATTGCCGGTTTCTATTTCGTGGGGACCACCTAACCAATGGTTCACTTCGCCATTAAATTGCCAAAAGTAGTAAGCAATCCCAAGGTAATACACCGGCGCTATCCGGAAAAACCGTCGAATAAAGAAGTTTCTTGTAGGGTGCAGCTCACCTTTTCGATTCCACCCGGATAGAAATAGGGTAAATGCACTGGCGACAAAGAATAATTGTACTCCCCTTGCTCCACTTTTAAATAGGGCAATAATAATCGGATGATTATTGTTGGTTCCATATTGCATGGTATGAATTGCTATTACCATTAAAATAGCCAGTCCCCGGAGAGCATCAATATAGTTCAGTTTTTTTTGCATAAAAAAAATGAATAAACAATTAGTCGAAGGCTGCGCGCTTGATGGTCATGTTGCCAGCTCGGCTTCGAATTATCTTCAGGTTTTATTACAATTATTTCTTCACTTTCCTAACAGCAACATTCTACAGGAAAAATAGTAATACAAGTAAAATGGAACGCAAGAGTGTATTATGAAAAAAAGGAAAGGAAATTGGCCGCATTGGACTGGACGCTGTATTCGCCGACGATCTTTTCCCGGCCGGCCTTGCCCATGGCCCGGCGCAATCCGGGGTTTTCCAACAGGGTCTTCAGGGCTTCGTACCACTCCTGTTCGCTGCTGCACAGGAAGCCTGTTTGTCCCTGCTGCACAATATCGCGGTTCACCCCTACGGGGCTGGCTACGGAAGCGATGCCCAGCGACAGGTATTGAATCAGCTTAAAACCGCATTTGCCTTCGCTCCAGGCGTCGGCAATGAGCGGCATCACTCCTATATCCATTTTTATCAGGTCGTCGATCTCGGTGCTTTCCTGCCATTTCATGAATTTCAGGGACTTCAGCTCGAAAGCCGGCGGCTGGTTGCAGATGACCAGGAACTCGAAGTCGAATTCCTTTTCCAGCCGTTGCAGCACCGGGTAAATGATATCGAGGTACTTCAGCGTCGAGTGCGAGCCGGTCCAGCCGATGACCACCTTACCCGAAGCCGGGGCTTCCCGCAGGCGGTTGAACCTTGTTTCCACGTCCACGCAGGTAGGGTTGACCACCACGCGGTTGTTGTAGCGCTCCGACCAACCGGCCAGGAAGCGGTTGCCGGCGGAAACCTTGTGCGACCATTTACAAATATAGGCCACCTTCCAGAAGCACTTGACCGACCGCGCCAGCTTGTTGCTTTCGGTGACGTTCGGGATCCAGATGGCGTCGTCGAAGTCGAAAATGACCTTTTTGCGCAGCACCCGCGCCAGCAGCCACTCGAACACCGGCGGGCCCAGGGGCGACGCTTCCCGGTGCACGAAAACGAGGTCGTACTGCCGCGAATCGAACAGCACCTTGCGGAAACGTTTTAAAAACCCTTTGACCACCGCCAGGCCCTTCTGCAGGGAAGAGCCCCCCTTGTACAGGATATCCCAGGCATCCTGGTCCAGGAATTCATGGGTATCGTAGGGGATCCGGTGCTGTTGCAGCAGGCTGAAAAACGCTTCTACCCGGAAACGCTGGGAGGGCGCCTGCTTCAGCGGATAGGGCAAAATAAAAAGTACCTTTTTCAAAGAAGTGAATATTGTCTGTGCCGGTTGCGCGTTACAGCAACCCAAAATGTTTATACGCCTCCACGCAGCGTTCCAGGCTGCGGTAGCGGCGGGCGACCTCGGCAATGGCTTGCCGGCCGTTACGCATCCGCAGTTTTCCTACCACCGTTTCCAGGTACCGGTCGTCGCGGTCCTGCCAGTCGAGGGGAAGCACCGCCCCGATCTGCTGGCGGCCGATGATGTCCGAATCGTCGCCCACTCCCGTGGTGATCAATACGGGCAGTCCGTTGGCCCAGTACTCGCCTACTTTGATGGCCGAACAGAATTTGCGGCTGGGCGCCGGCTTGATGGTGGCCAGTGCAAAATCGGCGGCCGACAGGTAATAAGGCACCTCCTGGTGGGTAGCGGTCAGGATGCGGAACCGCTCCTTCGGCAATCCGAATTTTTCGATCTTATCGAACAGGGCCGCATGGTTGTCGGGCGTCAGGATGATGATGACCAGGGAGGGCACTATTTTCATCAGCCGCCTGAATAATTCGAAGGCCTCCTCGTCGTAATAGATCCCGCCAAACTTACCCACGTAGATACTCACCAGGGCCCCGGGGGCTACCTGGAGCTTTTCGCGGATGCGCTGCCGCTGCCCGTCATCGAAGGCAAACCGCTGTAGGTCCACGCTGCAGGGGACCGTAACGATCCGGGAGCTGCAGACGCCTTCGGTTACCAGCTGGGCTTTATAATTTTCCGCCACCGGCATCAGGCCGGCCGCCGTGGATTTGATCTTTTCTTCCCATTTCTTCTGAAACAGGTAGCGGGGGTCCGACTTGCGCCAGACATCCGACTCCAGCATGTAATCGGCGTGCGGCTCAAAAGATTCGACGTAATAAGGGATTTGCTTTTCCTTACAGATCTTATACACCAGCGCCCCGGCCGGTGAGCCCCGGGCAATAACCTTTTTAATGTCGAACTCGCGGATAAGGGATTTCAGCGCGCCGGGGAAAATGACAAAATCATTGATCTTGTTGAGCAGGTTGACCGGAAAGTTCCGGCTCACCAGGGGCCGGTAAACCACCTTGGGATGGCCGGGAATTTCCGCCGGGTTGCCCCCTGCGCCGTTCCGTTCGATGGTCACAAAGATGATCTGCTCCACCTTGTCGGAAGCTGCCAGCAGCTTCAGGTGGGGAAAAACCGTTGCCTGGGTCAGTCCTTCCGACAACCCCCAATAACAGAGATAAAGTATATTCACTTTTGGTCCTTATTCAAATAATGTAAGCGCAAAATTATATCCCGGGAGCTTAGGAGGCAGCAGCGCTCCGGAAAAGCCGGCCCAGCTGCGACAGGCCCTTTCCATATTGGCGGGCGGCGACAAAGGAAAGCAATAGGATCCGCATGATGCGCAGCTCCAGCCGCTTCCAGTCCAGGAAACCGACTTCCGGCATTTTTTTCACCTCCCCGAGGATCCGGTTGTAGCCCTTTTCCAAACCGGCCAGGTTACTCATGGCCGAGCTATTGCTTTGCCGGTACAGGTAACAAACTTCCGGCAGGAAGTGGTAGACCAGCTGGTAACGGACGGCATTATTCAGGTAGAACAGGTAATCTTCGCCATGGGTCAGTCCTTCCTTCATGGGTAGGATCTGAAAATTGTTGCGCAGGAATACGTTGGGGCCGAAGAAGCAGGCACTGTTCAGGGTGATCAGGCCTTTCCACCACAAGCCGGAATAGGCGGGGGCATACGTGCGCAGCCGTTTGGAAAAATCGGCGTTGTACACGTCCACCTGCGAATCGAGCATCTGCACGCCGGGATGCTGGTGCATAAAGGCCAGGCGCCGTTCCAGGCTGGTGGAAGGCAACAGGTCATCGGCATCCAGGAAGCAGAGGAAATCGCCCCGCATCTGTTGCAGGCCCAGGTTGCGGGCACTGCTCACCCCGCGGTTCTGCTGGTGAAAATAGCGGATGCGGGCATCGTTGAAGGAAAGGACCACCTGCTCGGTTGCGTCTTTGGAACCGTCGTTGATCACCAGCAACTCCCAGTGACCGTGGCTTTGCTTCAATACGCTTTCAATGGACGCGCCAATGAAGGGTGCCGCATTGTAAGCAGGCATGATGATACTAACCAAGGGGTTTGTCGCAGACATCTTTTACCAGTTCAATGATTCGGAATAATTGGTTGCCGTAGGTATGGTTCCGGGCAAAGGCAATTCTTTTCTGCCGCTCGGCCTCGTTGTTGTAGTCGCCGAGGTTCGAGATCACTTTTTCAAACAGCGCCACATAATCGGCATTCTCATCGGACATGGCCAGGAGCTCGCGTTTATCCTTATACTCATCCATATAAGTGGACACGATGGTTTTGCCGCTGGCCAGGTATTCCACCACCTTGTGCGGGCTGGCCTGGTCCTGGTGGTGGGCCTGCTGGTAAAGCACCATCAGCACGTCGGTTTCGGCCATGTAGTCCTTGATGCGGCGGCTGTCCACCTTGCCTTCCAGCCGGCAATGAGGGTAGTTGCTGATGCGGCGGTAAAAGGCCTTTTCCTTCTGGTAAGGACCCACGAAGGTGAAGGTCACCTGCGGAAATTTCTTCACCACGGCTTCCAGCAGGTCCAGGTCCAGGAACATCATGTCCAGGTTGCCCACGTACAGGGCGTTTACCGTACCGTTTTTGGCGCGGCCGGGGGCCGGCGGTTCCGCCGAAAAGGCATTCTCCGTGACGCCGTGGTGGATCTTGAAGGCATTGCGGTTATACGGCAACAGGTTATTGCGGATCAGGTCGGTTGTACAAAAGCAGATATCCGCGGAGGAAGCGGCGGCTTTGAGGTTGAAATTCTGGTTCAGGTCTACCTGGTGGTAGATCTTCAGCACGTTCCGGGGCAGGAAGTTAAAATCGAAAAAGCGGGAATTCTCGAAATTCCACACAATGTCAAAAGTGACGCCTGCCGCTTTTTGCAGCCGGTCGATCAACAGGGCATCCACCTTGCGGGAAAGAAAGGCCGGGAAAAACCGCTGGCCTTTCACCAGCGGCTGGTAATCTACGGTAAAAATATGCTTATACCCCGGGGCCGGCTGCACCTTCAGCCCGCTGGCGGCGCCCGGCGGGTTGAGGAAGTACACCACATGCCCTTTCTTACTCAGCTCGATGGCATAGTGATGCTTGCTCACGAAGATATGCGACCAGGGCTCGGGGGAGATCAACAGAATATTTTTCGGATAAAAACTCATCTTGCTTTTTTACTTATAGTTTAAAGGGGCCCTAAGGTGGCGTCACCCTACTGCGGCTGCGGAAGCGGACGCAGCATAAATGGAACCCAGCTTCTTCATTTCGGTTGCCCGGTTGCCCCGTTCCAGGATCCTTCCCGTGCACAGGTCTTTATTGACGGCCGTCCGTCCTTCCAACACTTCCCCGATGGTACGGGCCAGCTCCGCCGGCTCCCAGGAGGAAAGCTTCAGGATGGTATTGTCGAAGATATCGGGGTCATACGCCAGGTTGCTGACGATCACGGGCGTGCCGCACAGCATGGCTTCCATGGCGCTGACCGGCGCACCGTCCGACAGGGGATTCATGACCACTGCCGAGGCTCCTTTATACATTTCCCAGATCGACTCCTGCCGCTGCCGGTTTAAAAACAGGAACCGGGCCTCAGGGTCCTGATCCATCAGGCCCCTGATCTTTTTTACATAGGCCGTATCGCTGCTGTCCTGGTCCACGAATACAAAACAATACTGCGCTTTGATCGCCTGGGGCAGCAGGCGGATGGCGGCGAGGCTGAACTCGTGGTTGTACAGCGGGCGCATATTGCGGGGAAAGAGCACATAACGGACACCGTTCAGCTCTTCCGGCAGGTGGCTGCGGTTGTCGGCCAGGATGCGTTCGGCCTCCACGCCGGTTCGGATGATCTCCACCGGGCTGCCGGGCGCCAGCTTCCAGACGTTCTCCTTCTGCAAATGCGAGGTGCAGGTAATCTTGTCGAACTGCTTCAGGGCGCGGCGGTACATCCAGGCGATGGTACGGTTCAGCAGGTCCTTGCGGCCGGCATGGGCCGGGATGGCCTTCAGGATGTCGGTGCCCCGGGTGGTCAGCAGCCAGTAGATAGGGCTTTTCGCCGGGCGGAAAAAGCACCAGAGCGCATTGGGCTCGGCGTACATGATGTGGAAGATATCGATCCGGTGCCGGTCCAATAACGCCTTCAGCTTGTCCCACTCCTTCAGCGTCCGCAAAAAGTGGCGCAGGGAAAAATCTTCCAGCGCCCCCACTATGGTTACCCCGTATTTTTGCCGGAACGATTCGTAGTCTTCGGGCCGCCAGGATTCCAGGTGGTGCTTCCGGGCCACCAGGAAGCAGGTGTACTGCGACGTAAAATAGCTGATCCACTTCAGGTCGTGGACAGAATTGGGATCGGCAAGGAAGAGGATATTTCGCATAAATTAACCCAGACTGATTTTGTTTTTCTTCATCCACAGATCAATGCCCGTAAACGCCAGCACCATCTTCTTGATATCGATATGCAGGTCCTTTTTTTCCAGGGCTTTCGACACCTGCTTATGAAAGACGGGGAATACCAGTTCTTTCAGCTCGCTGTTGTTGAAAACGTCGCGCAGGAAGTTGCGCACCTGCGCATCATCGAACCACGATACGTTCTGGTTGTTCAGGCCCACCTTGCTGCGGTAGATGAAATCCGGGGAGATATAATTCTGTAAAATCTTTTTCAGCGGGTATTTCACGATGTTGTCGGTGCTCTTTTCCTGCCAGCTGTACCGGCCCTGGTCTTTCAGGATGCTGGTGTAGAGGAAGGGAAAGATCACTTCTGCGCCGGGATTCACGTCATACACCTTTACGGTCGTTTGCTTGGCGGCGTACAGGGCCAGCTTCAGGATGGTATACTGGGCGTATTCACCGTTTTTGCCCGTTTGATCCAGCAGGTTGTAATACCACTTGTACTTGGACGCCAGGCTTTGGGTATACGCCTTTGCGTTTTTGAAACAGGCGTTCCCGAAAGGTCCCAGGTACCATTGCAGCTCCAGTAGGTTGGTATCTTCCTCGAAGCTGTCGCGGGGTATGAACCGGTCGTGCAGGGGAAGGTTATAAAACCGCAATACGCTGGACACGTATTCGCCGGCGCGCAGCATCCAGAAAGGCTTCTGTTCGCCCTTGATGATGGGTTTATTGTAATTTTTGCTGCCATAACAGCTGTCGGCCGCGGTTCCATCCACAATAGCGTTGATGGGAGTGCCATTGAGCTTGTGCCGGAAAAACGAACCTACGAATACCGAACCCGTATTGTCGATGACCGGCTGGATCAGATGCCCTGCCGCCAGTTCCATGGAGAGCACAAAATCGCTGCTGTCCATTTGCCAGATATGCAGGTCGGCCTTGGTGCCCTGGATGGCCCATTTGGCAAATTCAATTTCCTTATCCTCCTCGCCGAAATAAATGTAGTGGGCATTGTACGCGGAGGAGGTATGGCGGTTGTATAAACTGTTCAGCAGGGTGGAGTCGATGCCGCCGCTGATAAAGATCTGGGGCTGTTCCTGGGCTACCTGCTGCATGATGCCGTCCATCAGGCGTTCGGTGGTTTTCAGGTCGCCGCCTTCGAAGCTGTATTTATGGCGGTAATAAAACTGGAAGGCCGAAAGCGGGATTGCTTTTTTGGCCAGCATTTCTTCCAGGGTGCCGGCAGTGAGCTCCAGGAAGGTAGAGCACGGGAGGGCATGGATATCTTCCACCACGGTAAAATACTCCGGGGTTTCGCCGTACTTCAGTACGCCGAACAGCCCTTCGCGGCTCAATTTCTTTTGGGAATAAGGCAGCAGTTCCCGCAGGTCGTCGGAAAAGAAGAACGAATGGTCGCGGTACACATAATACCACCGGGCCCGGGAAAACTTGACGGAATTCAGCACCAGCTTAAACCCGTCCGCATCCCACACGACGTCCGCTCCCAGCAGCTCGTTTTCCAGGGAAGAAAGCAGCTCCTTGAGGAAAGGGATTTCTGAAAAAGCGGTCAGCTTTTTAAATTCCTGGCGGCCATCCAGTACCACAGGAAGGTCGGAGTAAAACTGAAACCGGTGCAGGTGGGTGTGGGTCACGCATTTCCTGCCTGCTTTGCGGAAGGCTATTTTGAAATGGCCCTGATCCGCCACCGGCATAAAATCAGCGCTGATTTCCGCTAACCGGTTTCCAACTTGAATGACACTCATGTAAACTTTGTTTGGATTTTCTTACGAAAGCAATAAAACAGGGTGCGGTAGTTGACCACCTTACCCGGCGACACCTTGATGGCGTCTATGGAAGCCTGGATGGCTTTGTCGTAGAGTTTGCTGTACATAAAGGAGCCGGCGTAGTACCGGTAAACCAGGGAGGGGTCGTTCTGGTAGGGCTGCAGCAGCTCCTCCATCTTGCGGTTGAGCAGGTCCAGCCGGTTGTCCATGATATCATCGGTTCCCTTCTGTTGGCGTTGTTTCCCCAGGTACTGCACCAGGTCGTAGGTAACGATCCTGCGGGGATCGATCTTTTTGGAGTTGGAGTTGGGGTTCATGCGGTAGTAGTACAGCACTTCGGGGATGTTCTCGCATTCATACTTTTCGGAGATCAGGTAGGCGAGGTCGTACACCTGGCAGGGCAGGCCGTCAAAGTATTCCCGGAAATAGCCCACTTCATCCAGCACTTTCTTCGGAACGAGAATCGTGGCCTCGCCAATGGGATTAAATTTCTTCATCCCTTCCTTTATTTCTTCGTTGGTCACCGGCTTCGAATTCACGCGGATAGCGGTTCCCGATTCGTCCATAGCCTGCACCCAGGTGCCGCAAAACCCGAGGTTGGGTTTTTGGGCAAACCGCGCCACCTGCTTTTCGAGGCGCTGGGGGTGGTTGGTGTCGTCCGCATCCATAAAAGCGATCAGTTCGCCTTTGGCATGCGGCAGCAGCTTATTGCGGGTCTTTAAAACCTTCAGGTTCTTCTCGTTGTGGAAACACCTGATCCGCGGGTCGGTATAGGAATCCAGGATGCGCCGCGTGCCGTCGGTAGACGCGTCGTCGGCCACCAGCAATTCCCAGTTGGTATAGGTTTGATTGAAGATCGTTTCAATAGTTTCCCTGACATACTTTTCTACATTGTATGCAGGCATGATGATCGATACCAGGGGTCCGTTCATGTACTTGAGATAAAAGTTTACAATTTACCCTTTTACAAAACGCACCAGGCCGGCGCGGATCAATAAAGAGTACAAATAGCTTTTGGGAGAGAAGGTTCTGCGGTTTACTTCCCGCAGCAACCTGGCGCTGGCAGCGGCGTCGTAGCGCAGCAGTTCAAAACACTTGTCCCGGATTTTCCCGATCAGCAGGCGTTTGAGCGGCTGGCCGGCGCCTTCGTCCATCCGTTCCAGCTCGTCCAGCAGAATTCCAATCTTGTTTTGCAGCAGGCGGGCCTTCTTCGTAGCCATCAGCGAGCCCGAATGGATCCGGTACTGCACGTTCGGCGATTCGTAATAGCCGTAAGGGTTATTTTTCGAAAGGCGCAGCCAGAGGGGAAAGTCTTCCTGGAAGTACCTGGGATCGTACCCGGCCGGCTTCAGGGCGCTGGTGCGCACCATCACGCCGGGGGCGGGGATCTTTACTTTTCCCAGCAGCACCTGTGCGTAGCCGTTCTCAAAAAAATGAACTTTCCGGCTGCTCGGGATACTCCCCTCTCCTGCCGGCAGGCGTTCACCTTGCCCGTTGATCAGGAAAACCGGCGTGTAGATAAAAGCAGGCAGCTTCCCTTCTTTTTCCAGGCTTTCGAACTGGTCTACCAGCTCTTCCACATGGTGCTCCAGCATGACATCATCGCTGCCGAACAGGATAAAGTACTTGCCGGAAGCCCGGGACAACAGCTTGTTCGCAACGCCCACAATCCCGCTGTTTTCCTGATTCACCTCCAAAGAAACCCGGCGGTTTTGATGCGTTCCGATCCAGGCTTCAATCACCGCCGGGGAGCCGTCGGTGGAACGGTCATCCACGACCATGATCTCCAGGTTGGGATAACGCTGGTGGTAAACGCTGGAAAGCGTTTCGGTAATATAGGCGGCGTTGTTATAGGACGCAACGCCAATGGTCACTAAGGGATATTCTTTCATAATTCAACTGCGATGAGTTCCGGACCTGCCTTGCCGGGAAGGTGGCGCCCACGCTTAAGCGTTGGCGAAAAAGCCTTTGATGGCGGCGGCCACGGCGGCCACCTGTTCCTGCTCCATTCCCGGCCACAGGGGCAGGCTGAGGCAGGTATCGGCAATTTCTTCCGCTACCGGGAAGCTGCCCTTGGGCAGGTTCAGGTGCTGGTAGGCTTCCTGCAGGTGGGGCGGAATGGGGTAATGGATCAGGGTACCGATACCCAGCTGCTGCAAATACTGCTGCAGCTCGTCCCGCTTTTGGGTACGCACCACGTACAGGTGGTACACGTGGGTGGCACCGGCAGCGGTATAAGGCAGCACCAGCCCGTCGATATCCTGCAGCGCTTCATCGTACCAGGCAGCGATCTGCTGGCGCTGGCCCGTCCATTCGGACAGGTAGCGGAGCTTGATGCTTAAAAAAGCGGCCTGGCATTCGTCGAGCCGCATGTTGAAGCCGACCACCTCGTTGTAATATTTTTTTACCGAGCCATAGTTGCCCAGCATGCGGGCCTTTGCGGCCAGCTCGGCGTCATTGGTGGTCAGGGCGCCGGCATCGCCGAAGGCACCCAGGTTTTTGCCCGGGTAAAAGCTGGTGCCACTGATGGTGCCCCAGCCCCCGGTAAGCCTGCCGTTAAAGGCGGCACCCTGCGCCTGTGCATTGTCCTCGATTACATAAAGTTGGTGGCGGCCGGCGATCTCCATGATCGCTTCCATCTCGCAGGCCTGCCCGTACAGGTGTACCGGCATGATCGCCTTGGTCCGAGGCGTAATGGCCGCCTCGATCAGGCCGGGCGCCAGGTTGGCGGTGCGGATATCCGGCTCGACAAACACGGGCGTGGCGCCGACAAAGGAAACCGCCAGCGCCGTGGCGATAAAGGTATTGGACGGGACGATCACTTCGTCCCCGGGTCCTATGTTCAATGACTTTAAGGCTATATGCAAAGCATCCAGTCCGTTGCTGACCCCCACGCAATGCTCCACCTGGAGGAAGGCGGCGAACTCCTGTTCGAATTTTTTTACGTTCTCTCCCAGCACATACCAGCCTTTATCGAAAAACGCTTCGAAAGCGGTAAGAATCTCTCCTTTGATTTGCTTGTTTACTTCCGTGAAAGACAGAAATGGAATACTCATAAAGCGCTTAAATTGCCATTAGTTAAAATAAATCTGTTGCCGGCGGAATCCGAGAATTCCCCCGGTTGGGTTTCCGTAAGCTTGTTGCCCTTGACATCGAGCCAGGCGGCGACCTTTGCCGGGTTGCCTTTGACCAGGGCATAGGCCGGAACGTCTTTGGTCACCACGCTGCCCGCGGCCACGATGGCATAGCGCCCGATGGTAGTGCCGCCCAGGATGGTGGCGTTGGCCCCGATGGAACAGCCCTTTTCCAGCCTTGTTTTCTGGAAGGATCCGGGGTACTGCTTCGAGCGGGGATACTTGTCGTTGGTGAACGTGGCGTTGGGACCGATAAAAACGTTGTCCTCCACCTGCAGGCCGTCCCACAGGTATACGCCGCTTTTGACGGTTACATTGTTGCCGATGGTCACATCATTTTCGATGAAGGTGTGGCAGTTGACATTGCAGTTCGACCCGATGACGGCCCCTTTCAGGATGACGGCGAACTGCCATATGGTGGTGTCTGCCCCTATCGAAGGGCTTTGAACGTCGGCTAAGGGATGAATCTTCATTGTGCCTGTTTGTATTGGAGAAATTCCTGGTAATCGCGGAGGTAGTCGGCCGGGTCGTAGCTATGGGAAGCCAGCACCAGGCAGATGGCCCCGGAAGAAAAGTTGCTCAGGTCCCTCCACATGCCCGGCTTGATATGGAGCCCCATATAGGGCCGGTTCAGGTTTACGGTCTTTTTGTTCCTTCCGTCGTCGATGGTGATGTCGAAGCTGCCGCTTGCGGCAATGATCACCTGCTCCAGGTTTTTATGGGCATGGGCACCTCTCGACTCGCCGCCCGGAATATCGTACAAGTAATAGATCCGTTTGACGTCGAAAGGGATCTCTATGCTGTTCTGCACCGGGGTGATGTTCCCGGCCCTGTTATGGATTTTCGGGAGGTGAAGAATGTGGCAGTCGAAAACCGTAAATTTATTTAAGCTCACGTCTCATTGATTTATAGGTATCGAAGTCGCGGATGTACTGCGACGCATCATAATAGGTATCCGCCACGATCAGGGCCAGCGAATTGGTGGAAAAGTTTTCCATATGCCGCCAAATCATCCGGGGAACATACAAACCGTGGTAAGACCTGTTGAGCGTAAACTTTTTTTCTTCCTTTCCATCGTGCAGCACCACGTCGAAGCTTCCCGACAGGGCGATGATCACCTCCTGTATATGGTGGTAGGCATGGCCGCCTCTTTGCTCGCCGCCCGGGACATCATAAATCCAATAAGTCCTTTTGATCTCGAAAGGGATCTGGCCGTTGCTCTGGAAAAAGGACAGGTTGCCCCGGTCGTCCAGGATTTTCGGCAGATCCAGCATCTGTATACCAGCCGCAGCCTCCATAATAATCTTCTTTAGTATTTGCGGAATGCACCCTGGCGCCTTAATAGCGGATCCAGGTTGCGGGGACGAATTCGTTCATCGGGTTCTCGCCTTTGGCAAACCATATTTTCGGCGCCACCACCACCTTTTCGGGGTTGCGGTTCAGCCAGGCACCCCACCAGCTGAACCCGCTGTTGGCGATGATGTTGTGCTTGCAATTGCGCATCAGCTCGATATCCCAGTAATTTTTGTCGTTCTTGTTGAAATCGATCACTTCGTAGGGCAGGTCAAACTTCATGTTCTCAAATACCCAATCCGGTTCATCCGAAAAAAGGAACAGTTGCGGGTTGTCGAGGTTTTTGGTGACCGTCTCGATCGCCTTGAGGTAATATTCCTTGCTCAGGATACCGTGAAAGGCGGTGAGCTTATAATCGCCCCGGCGGAAGTGGATACTGACGGAGTTGGTGTTCCGGATCTTCTCCAATACCTGCCGGTTCCGTTCATCGGGCTGCTCTTTGGGTGTAAACTCCTGCAGCAGTTCTTCGCGGATCCCTTCAAAATATTTGAAACTGTTCCAATAGCCGTCCAGCACCAATTTTTTGCCCGAGGCCAGCACCCCGGGGTCGAAGCGCGTGTGGTCCTTTTCTTTGACCACCGGCAGGGAAAAGGGGTTGTACTTCCGGAACCGGCTGGTCAGCTTCAGCTTCCAGAATAAGCTGGAATTGTCCACCTGCGCATAGTTCACCTGGAAGCGATCCAGCTTGAACTCGCGGGGAAATTCCGGGCGGTGAAAGGCCCCGTAGCTAAACCAGGATGTATCCAGGTAGAGGGGTGCGCCATACTTGGTGCTGATTTGCTTGCCCACGGCGTATTGAATCATCTGGCCGGCCAAACCGCCGTATACCTTAGTTACGATCATATTTTCTTTTGTTTCCAGGTGAGTTTAGGTCGCATCATTCCGCCCCATTTTCCGAGGTAGTTTTCCGTCCGCTCCCTTTCGTTGAGCGTGAAGGAAAGGGCGTCATCCACCCGCATCAGCACTTTGCCGCCGTCCTTGATCACCAGGAAGATAATGGAATAGGTGTTGTCGTTTAACAGGCTTTGGGGGAAGATACATTCTGTTTCGTACGCGCCGGTTTCCAGGTTGAACACAGGCGACAGGCTCGCAAAGATGGTAAAGCCGTTTTCATCGCAGACGGAAATGTTGAAGGAAACATTTTCCATGGTTCCCTCCATATCCATGCGGAAAACGATCTTCTGCTCTTCCTCGATGTAGAGGATGTCGGAAGCGGGGTTCTCGCTTTCGATGTGCACGGAATTCAGGGTGAGGGTCGCATCATGGAGCGTCGCCTTCTTGTTGAACTCCCTCCTGGTTTTCTCGGTAAAGTTCAGCTCGGTATATTTTTTCAGGCCTTCGTCGGCAGTGCCGTGGAAGTACATGGTACCGTTGCGCATCACCATCACATTGTCGCAAAGCGATTTGATGGCGGTCATGTTGTGGCTCACGAACAGTACGGTCCGGCCTTCATTGTTGCTGACGTCCTTCATCCGGCCGAGGCATTTTTTCTGGAATTCCGAATCCCCTACCGCCAGCACTTCGTCCACGATCAGGATCTCGGGTTCCAGGAAAGCCGCCACGGAAAACGCCAGCCGCACATACATGCCGCTGCTGTACCGTTTTACCGGGGTATCGATATAACGGTCCACGCCCGAGAACTCCACGATCTCGTCAAACTTGCTGCGGATCTCGGATTTGGTCATGCCCAGGATGGCGCCGTTGAGGAAGATATTCTCCCTCCCGGTCAGCTCGGGGTGGAAGCCGGTACCCACCTCCAGCAGGGAGGCGATGCGGCCCTGTACCTTGATGCGGCCGGCGCTGGGAGAGGTAACTTTGGAAAGCACTTTCAGCAGGGTGGACTTGCCGGCGCCATTGCGGCCGACGATGCCCAGCACTTCGCCCTGGGATACGCTGAAGTTGATATCCTTCAGTGCCCAAACATAATCGCTGGTTCCCTTTACGGTGCGGTCGTTGGTTTCGCCCACCTTGGCAAAGGGATCGGCCTTGCCCCTGATCCGGGCAAACCACCGGTTCAGGTCATGGCTGATGGTGCCGGTGCCGATCTGGCCCAACCTGTAAAGTTTACCGATTTCTTCGGCTTTGATGACTATATCGCTCATTACTGCTTTATTTATTGGTATTTGCCTTCTGATTAAAAAGTTTCACGCCGGAAGGCAATTACATCGTATCTGTAAAACTCTTTTCCACCTTATTGAAAACCAGGATGCCGATAACCAGGATCAGCATGGTTTCCACCAGGCTGATGCCCAGGTTCGACCACTCGAACGATCCCACGCCCAGGTAGGCGTAGCGGAAGGTTTCCACGATGGAGGTCATGGGATTCAGCAGCACGACCCACTTGTATTTTTCGGGCAGGCTGCTCAGGGGGTAGATCACCGGGGTGGCATACATCAGCAGCTGCACCCCAAAGGTGAGCAGGAAAATCAGGTCGCGGTACTTGGTGGTCATGGCGCTGATCATCATGCCCATGCCCAGGGCCATCAGGCCCATCAGCAGCACCAGGCAGGGCGTCAGCAGCACCAGCAGGTTGGGATGCACCACGTCGCCCTGGAAATAATAGTAGCACCAAACCGAAATAAAGAGCCCAAACTGGATCAGGAAGCGCAGCAGGTTGGAAATCACAATGGAAAAGGGCGCCGTCAGGCGGGGAAAATATACCTTCCCGAACATGGCCGCATTGTCTTTAAACACGGTAGCCGTTTTGGTCAGCGTTTCGGAAAAATAGTTCCAGATGGTGATCCCTGCCAGGTAAAACAGCATCATGGGAAGACCGTCGGTGGAAATTTTTGCCACCTGGCCAAAAATCAGCACATAGGTCAGCGTGGTCAATAAGGGCTGCAGGAAGAACCAGATGGGTCCGAGAATGGTTTGTTTGTAGTTGGCCACGAAATCGCGGCGCACGAACATCAGTACCAGGTCCTTGTAACGCCACAGCTCCTGCAACCGCAGGTCGAACAGGCTGGTTCGGGGCTGGATAATCTCCGTCCATTCTTCCGGCTGCGTTTTCTTCTCCTGCGTTCCGGGTACGGACTGCAATTCGGCAGTGTTGATCATTTGCTAACAGTCTTTATAATTTTTCCAATTTTGATTCGAGAAATTTTTCCGTGTATACCCTGCGGATCCCTTCTTCCAGGGGGATGGCCGCCTTCCAGCCCAGGGCATGGAGCTTGGATACATCCATCAGCTTACGGGGGGTACCGTCTGGCTTTGAAGTGTCGAACACGATGGTTCCCTCGTACCCCACGATGTTGGAAACGAGGAAGGCCAGCTCTTTAATGCTGATGTCCTCTCCCACCCCGATATTGATCGGGCCCGGCTCGCTGTACCGCTCCATCAGGAAACAGCAGGCGTCGGCCAGGTCGTCGGCATGCAGGAACTCCCGCAGGGGTGTTCCCGAACCCCAGACCACCACCTGGTCGTGGTGCTGCTCCTTGGCTTCCTGGAACTTGCGCAGCAGGGCGGGCAGCACGTGCGAGTTGTTGAGGTCGTAATTATCGTTGGGGCCGTAGAGGTTGGTCGGCATGACCGAAATGAAATCGCAGCCGTACTGGCTCCGGTAGGCGTCACACAGCTTGATGCCGGCGATCTTGGCAATGGCGTAGGGCTCATTGGTCGGCTCCAGGGGCCCGGTCAGCAGGTACTCTTCCTTCAGGGGCTGGGGCGCCAGCTTGGGGTAAATGCAGGAAGATCCCAGGAACATCAGCTTTTTCACCCCCGACACATAGGCCTGGTGGATGATGTTGTTCTGGATCATCAGGTTGTCGTACAAAAACTCGCCGCGGTAGGTGTTGTTGGCGACAATGCCGCCCACCTTGGCCGCCGCCAGGAAGACGTAATCCGGTTGTTCCTCCGCAAAAAAAGCGGCCACGGCCACCTGGTCGCGCAGGTCCAGCTCGGCCGAGGTACGCAACACAAAATTGGTATACCCCAGTCCCTCCAGCTTTCGCAGGAGCGCGCTGCCGACCATGCCGCGATGGCCGGCTATGTAGATCTTTTCGTTCTTTTTCATTGATTCAGGGTTAAAGCAGGACGGAATAGAAAGGCAGCCAGGCTGCCGGGTGCGATCCGGTGCGGGCCTATTCGTACTGCCGGGCCACCGAGAAGCCGTTTTTGATAAGGATCTGCTCCTGACGGAACGCTTCCAGGTCGCGGCTCACCATTTCGGTTACCATTTCCTTCAGGCTGTATTTGGGTTTCCATCCGAGCTTTTCCTGGGCTTTGGTGGGATCGCCGATCAGCAGGTCCACTTCGGTAGGACGGAAATAACGGGGGTCGATCTTCACCACTTCCTGGCCCGGCTGGAACGAAAATTCACCGGTGCAGGAACGCACGATACCGGTTTCGTTCACGCCTTCGCCGGTGAATTCCAGTTCCACGCCCACTTCCTCAAAAGCCAGGCGGATAAAATCCCGGACCGAAGTGGTGATGCCGGTAGCGATCACGTAGTCTTCGGGCTTTTCCTGCTGCAGGATGCGCCACATGGCCTCTACATAATCCTTGGCATGGCCCCAGTCGCGCTTCGCATCGATGTTACCCATGTACAGCTTGTCGGTCAGGCCCAGGGCCAGTTGCGCAACGGCACGGGTGATCTTGCGGGTCACGAAGGTTTCGCCGCGCAGCGGGCTTTCGTGGTTGAACAGGATGCCGTTACAGGCAAACATATCATAAGCCTCGCGGTAATTCACCGTAATCCAGTAGGCATACATTTTGGCGACGGCATAGGGAGAGCGGGGATAGAAAGGCGTGGTTTCCTTTTGAGGGATCTCCTGCACCAAACCGTACAACTCGGAAGTGGAGGCCTGGTAGATCTTTGTTTTTTTGGTCAGCCCCAGCAGGCGTACGGCCTCCAGGATGCGGAGCGTGCCGATACCGTCGGCATTGGCCGTATACTCAGGCGTATCAAAGCTCACCTTCACATGGCTCATGGCCCCGAGGTTGTAGATTTCATCCGGCTGCACCTCCTGGATAATACGAATGAGGTTGGTGCTGTCGGTCAGGTCACCGTAATGAAGAATAAAGTTCAGCGACTTTTCGTGGGGATCCTGGTACAGGTGATCAATACGGTCGGTATTGAATAAAGAAGCCCGTCTTTTGATCCCGTGGACGATGTAGCCTTTGCTTAACAAGAGTTCAGAAAGGTACGCACCGTCCTGGCCGGTAATTCCCGTGATTAATGCAACTTTAGACATAAGATAAATTAATAGGCAAAATTATTTCTATAGGGCCGGTTCTCAGGCGGTCTTTGCCGAAGGCCGGAATTTATGAACAAGCGCTGCGATGATAAACAGCAGCCCCAGCTGGTGAAACAGGTAAAACGGTACGAAAAACCGCCATTCGATAGCGCCCAGCAACAGGGGGAAAAATACAATCAGGAAAAGGGTGGGAAGCAGGAAAATAAAATTGGCCCGCTTTTGCCGCACCATGAACACCAGTCCCAAAAAGCCCAGGAACAAATACACATAGTACAACAGGGACTGGGACAGCTTCAGGAACACCTGCCAGGAACGATAACAGGAAAAGCTCTTGTTGACCGGCAGGTAATACGAACCGCTGTTCAAAAGGAACTTCTTCACCCGGATGACCGGGTTCCAAACATAAAACCGCAGGGGAAACTGCGCTTTATAAAAATTCAAAAACGAATCGGCCATTCCTACCACCGCCGAGGCGGCCCTGCTGCCCGACAGGTTCAGGATGCGCAAATTTTCGATGTTCTGGAAAGTAGCCTCGTCGGTGGAAATATAGGAGGGGTAGCTATACTTCGAGTTTTTGGCATGGCGCGGGTGAAAATAGCTGGCCGCAGTACTTTTATCCCAAAAGCTGTTGCCGTCTTCACCCAGAACGGTCAGCACCTTGCGAATCGCCAGTTCGTCCTCGTCGTAATGGTAACCGGCGTAGGGGTCCTGCTGAAACAGGATCACCCGGTGCAGCAGGTTGTAATTGCGGACCACCCAGGGCGCCAGCAGGAGCACCAGCGGCAGGGCCAGGATCAGCCCGCTTTTGACGGTAGGCGCAATCACCCAACGGTTTCTCCAGACCTCCGCGATGCCGGCAAACACATATACCAGGCACAGGTACGGCCGCAGGCAGGTGGCGATGGCCAGGAATACCGAGAACAGCAACAGGTCGCGTTTCGACCGGCCCCGGGTGACATAATGATAGTAATAATAGGCCGCTATTACCATGAAGTTGGCAGCCATGCCATCGGTGATCGTACCGAAAGAATAGATGGTAATGTATAAGCTGACGGAAGAAAGCAGCAGGCTGCCATAATAAGCCCATTTCCGTTCCGTGATCTCATAAGCCAGCAGTCCCAGCAGGATGATGGCCACTGTTTCCACGGCCAGCTGGAGGATCACGAACAGGTTCAGGGCACCTTCAGGGGAAAGAATCTGCCGGAACAGGTAATAGGGAATACTATAATGCGGCAACCGGCCCGCGAATACCTGCTCGCCCTTGCTGTTGACGAAAAAATACACGCCCTTGGTCACGTAGTTTTCCATGGCCCCGATATAGGAAAAGGAGTCGCCTGCTATGCTGGCCAGGGCGCTGCCCTTAATGGCGGGATCCTGGCAGAAAGTGAGCTGGCCCAGGTACGCAACGGTCAGGAATTTGACCAGGAAAACAACCGAAAATGCTACGAGAATGTTTTTTCTGTCCGGGAAGCGCATAAGGAAACGAATTGGTTACAGATCAGGTTTATTTGCGAGGGTTCAAGCTCGAAATACAGGGGCAGCCGTACCAGGCAGTTGCTGTACCGGTCGCTGTTCACCAACGGCCGGTCGCCATGGATATCGGCATAAAACGAGCTGGCATGCAGCGACAGGTAATGGAATACCGG
Source organism: Huijunlia imazamoxiresistens (assembly GCF_037132455.1). NCBI lineage: Bacteria > Pseudomonadati > Bacteroidota > Chitinophagia > Chitinophagales > Chitinophagaceae > Huijunlia > Huijunlia imazamoxiresistens. Next base: position 104,883 of record NZ_JBBBEI010000019.1, read on the forward strand.
GTGGATGTTGTGTTTTTTGCAGTGCTCGATCGCCTCGGTCCTTTCTGCCAGGCCCGGAAAAACCACGTAGAACATATGGGCATTGTTGGTGGCATAATCCGGCAGCAGGGGCAACTGGAAAAAGCCCGGAGCCTCGCTGCTGAGCCTGTTATAATAACTTTCCCAGATAAACTTTCGCTTGGCCTGGATCTTGTCCAGGTTCTCCAATTGCGCCCAGAGGAAGGCGGCGATCACTTCGCTGGGCAGGAACGAAGAACCCATGTCCACCCAGCCGTATTTATCCACTTCGCCCCGGAAAAAGGCCGAGCGGTTGGTTCCTTTTTCCCGGATGATCTCGGCGCGCTGGATAAACCGCTCGTCGTTGATCACCAGCATGCCGCCTTCGCCGGAAATGATGTTCTTGGTTTCATGAAACGAAAAGGCGGACAGGTGACCGATAGCCCCCAGGGGCTTGGTGGTGCCATCGGGAAAGGTATAATAGCTGTCCACGGCCTGGGCGGCATCTTCCACCACGTACAGGTTATATTTTTCCGCCAGGCGCATGATCTTGTCCATATCGCAGGCCACGCCGGCATAGTGCACCGGTACAATGGCTTTGGTGCGCGGGGTAATCAGTTCTTCCAGGCCGTCCTCGTCGATGCCGGGATGGTCCGGGCGGCTGTCGGCAAAAACGATCTTTGCGCCCCGCAATACAAAGGCATTTGCGGTGGACACGAAGGTATAAGAAGGCATGATCACTTCGTCGCCGGGCTGAATATTGATCAATATGGCCGCCATTTCCAGCGCATCGGTACAGGAAGTGGTCAGCAGGCACTTTTTAAAGCCGTACTTCCGCTCAAAGAACTCGTGGCATTTCCGGGTAAACATGCCATCCCCGGATATTTTTCCCGACGAAACCGCTTCCTTTATATACTCGCACTCCTTGCCTGTCAGGTAGGGTTTATTAAAAGGAATCACCATAAATTAAGTTGTTTTTGTAATTGTTTTTGCGGATTACCGATCACGGAAACATTGGCTTCAATGTTCTTTGTGATGCAGGAACCGACCCCGATCCTCGATTCGTTTTCGATGGTGAGGCCGTTCGACACGGTAACACCCGCACCCAAAAAGTTTTCCGATCCCATCTGCACGTTGCCGCAGAGGGTAACGGAAGGGGAAAAATAATTGCACCTGCCAATGACGCCGTCATGGGAAATGACCACCGAATTATGCAGGATATTGCCATCGCCCAGCACCACGTTCTGGTCGATATTGCATTGGGGAAAAATCAGGCAGCCCTCGCCGATTTGGGCATAAGGGCTGACATAGGCCGTGGCATGGATGAGCGACGGCAGGCGGCGGCCCAGGCTTTTGAGGTCGGCCAGGATCCGGTTGCGGGCGGCCAGGTGCTTGTAGCCAATACCCACGTAAAAGTCGTAGTCCCCGAATTCCGGCTCGCGGTAGCGGGCAAAGGGATACACCGTTTCCACCGCTGCATGGGCCCCGATCGTATCATCAAAGGCAATGACCTGCTGTACCGGTCCCGCCTCTTTCAGGAAGTTGACGAGTTGCTGGCCCAAAACGCCAAAGCCGATCACGGCAACCTGTTTCATATCGATTGTGCCTCCAGGAAGTTGGGTCTTTTAGTGGTTTTGAGGTTGATCCGCTGGATGTATTCGCCGATAATTCCCAGGCCGAACAGCAGGAAGCCGAAGCCCAGCCCGCAGACGATATTAATGGTGGCAAAGCCGGGAATCAGGTCGTTGAAGAAGACCTTCCGCACCAGGATATAGAACGAATACAGGCACGAGAGCAGCAGGATAATGATGGAGGTGACCGTCAGGATCCGGATGGGCAGCCTGGAAAAGGTGACGAAGATGTTGATGGAATGTTCCACCAGCTTTTTCAGGGAATACGAGCTTTTTCCGGCCTGTCCTTCACTGTGGCTGACGCCCGTGCTGGCCACCTTGTTGGTGATCCAGGTGAGGTAGCCGTCCAGAAAGGTATAGGAGTTATTCATCTTCAGCGTTTCCCGGGCAATGCGGGCGCGGATCAGCCGGAACGAGGTATAATCCTTATGCAGCTCGGGAATGCCGATGGCCAGCATCCGGTTCAGCAGGTAGGAAGTCGTGTTGCGGAAAATGTTGTGCTTCCGCTCTTCGTAGATGCCGTACACCACGTCGTAATCCTGCTCCTGCTGTTTGCGGATCAGGTACAAAATATCCTGCGGGTTGTGCTGCAGGTCTTCGTCCATGGTGATCATGAAATCGCCTTCCGCATACTTGAAGCCGCAGATGGTGGCATTGTGCTGTCCGAAATTGCGCGACAGCTGCACGCCCTTCACCTCGTTGGGATATTGCTGCTTCAGGTCCCGGATCACGCTCCACGAATTGTCCGGACCGCAGTCATGGACAAAGATCACCTCGTATGCCAGTCCTTCCGCTTCAAAGAACGCCTGTACCTTTTGAAACAAGAGTACAATTGTTTTTGCGCCCCGGTACACGGGGATTACCACTGAATATTTCATTTGGAAAAACTCTTCATTAAAGTTGACGCCTTCTCGCCGGCGTTAAAAATCAGGTCGAGAATGCTGACGCCGTGCTCAAAGGGCGGGTGGATCTGGTCGTATTGCGGGTAACCGGAATAGTCCATCCAGGTTAAGCGAATGCCGGCCTGTTCGAACAGTTCGGGCACGATATAGTCTTTGGCCGCCGGACCGCTGAGGTATTCTTTGCCGTCCAGTTGCTGGATGAGATCGATCAGGCGCTCCGTCTTACCTTCCAGCAGGGTATAATCGCTGGACCAGGTCAGCTTGGTAGGAATGTGCAGCACCTGGTTGATGGTCGAAATAAAGCGGTAATTGATCTCGCTCAGGTAGGGAGTGGTGCAATTCAGGTACAGCTCCTCGAATAAGGGCTGGTAGGTCTTGAAATACGGGGCCTTGGAATAAAACTGTTTCAGGGTGGACCAGTGCTTTTTACCCCAGCTGTCATCGGCCACCTGTGTTTCCCGGATCTTTTGCGACAGGCTGTGCTGGCGCACCGGTATGGTCAGCCAATGCAGGCCCTTGGGCGACTTGATCTTATTGCGGTTCCTCCAGTCGTTTTTCGTGTACTGCATGTCATCGTAGAGCACAAATTCGTCTACACTGTTGATCAGGTCGAAATAACCTTTCCAGGGAATATAATTCGTTTGAAGGATAGCGACTTTCTTACCGCCCATTGTAAATGTTAATTGATTAGCTTTTTGGAATAGTTTATCGGTGCAACGTCCTTACTCTTTATCAAAATCCGCGATATCCATCAGGAACTGGCCGCCCTGCCACTTCGCGCCGCCCACATTGATCCAGGAATGGCTGATCTGCTTTTGCAAAAAGTCTTTTTCCCAGCCGGTAGGGGTGTCCACTTCTTTCACTTTCACGACGAATTCCGCCTGGTTGAAATCGATCCCCTGCTTGTACATCCAAAAAGCGGTAAACCGCTTCAGCCCTTCCCTCAGCCTGTTGGGGGTCACCTGGTTACCGTTGATGCGGAAACCCCATTTGGCCCAGTTGGGACCGATTTGCAGCCAGCCCGGGAAGCCGTCCTCGTCGGTGATCGGCAGCAGCACTTCCCTGCCCTCGGGGTTTTTATAGGAAACCGAAATCAAATGATTATAGGATTCGAAGTGGCTGTCGATGAATACGGCATGCGCATGCACGCCAAACAGGATGTTGGAAATATCCGCCATCCGCCAGGTTGCCCCGGCCAGCACCCTGCCGGGCAGGGTAGCGTCCCAGTTCACGGCCGTGCGGGCCTGCCGCATCAGTAAAGAGTTGTAGGTAACCGACACCTGCAGCAGCACCAGGATGGTCATGCCCAGGGCGATCAGCCGTTTGCGCAGGGTGCCCACGGTAACGGTCCGCAGCAGCTTGATGTCGTCGCTATTCCGTACCGTCACGGGAGGCGTATAGCCGCAGTTGGCTTCGGTGCACCGCTCCGTATGCCGGTTGCCCGCCACATAGGTATACAGCTTTCTGGCCAGCTGGTAGATACCCGGGACACGCAGCAGCCAGCTAAGCGGCTTCAGGAACCAGATAGCCCGGAACACCCGCAGGTAGGTATCCACGCCTTTATACAGCCTGCCGCGGCTGTCCACGCCGTAGATCTCGTTCAGCAGGTCGTCGTAGGCAATGCCCGCCAGGGCGGGCTCCTGCGCGCTGTAGCTTTGCACGCTCCGGAATTCCACTTTTTTAAAATGGTCCAGCGAGCTCAGAACGATCCTGGTACGGATACACAGGGGACATTCGGCGTCGTAATAAAATTTCAGTACCGGCGGGCGTTGTTTGCGGGTCAGCAGCTTTTTCCACCAGCCTGCGGGAACCATCAGTATATAAATGGCACAGACACCCAGGGCGAACAGGGGAATGGGAAACTCCACCAGGATGCCCAGGTGCAGCCCGATGCCGATGATCATCAGGGGAACGCGCCAGCGTTTGAACCAGAAAAGGAAAATGAACACGACCTCAAACACCAGGGTCAGGTAGCCCAGGAACTTCACCAGCAGCTCCTGGTTCAGGAGCCAGGTGCTTTTGAAAATGGTGATCATGGGTACCGAGGACGGCAGCCACAGGCCCAGTCCCTTCAGCCAGAGCGGCGATGCCAGCTTGTAGAAGATGGAATCGAAGTACACCATGGCGATGCCTACGAACACCGGGATGAAGTACGCCAGGGAAGAAACGGTCGATTCGGGCGTGTATTGGAAGCGTGTGTTGGAATATTTCAGCTTCAGCAGGATCCGGTCCACCGAAAAGGCTTTGGATACCGGAAGGAAAACCATCAAGGTGTTGATGCCCATATAGATATACACCATATGGTACTCGAAGCTGGAAACGCAACCAAAAAATACGACGGAAAAGATGTAGTTGATGAGGGTAGCCACCCGGGTAAAGGCCCCGAAGATGAGGAACACCAGGGTAATCATCCAGAATACCAGTACCGGCCCCAGGTTCAGCTCGAAGGGAACCTTGTAGGGAATGGGGTCGTACATTAAATGCCTGAAGTAATGCAGCAGGCCTACCTCGCACAACAGTACCGAAAAGTACAGTATCCTGAAAACCGCCAGCCCCGTGGCATCCACCTTTTTCTCGTAAGCCTTGTCGATCCTGTTCTTAATAAAACGTAGCATGGAAGATCCGTAGTTTTTTGCTTGCGGCAAGCGCGCTGCTATGCCAGTACGATTTTTGAAACCTGTCTGAGGTATTCACCGTAACCGCTCTTCTTCAGTTCTTCCGCCCTTTTCAGTAATTGTTCTTTATCTATAAAGCCCATGCGGTAGGCAATTTCCTCGATGCAGCCGATCTTGGTGCCCTGGCGCTTTTCAATCACCCGCACAAATTCGGTGGCATCGCTCAGCGACTCGAAGGTTCCCGTATCCAGCCAGGCCGTTCCGCGGTCCAGGATGGCTACTTTCAGCTTGCCTCTTTTCAGGTATTCCTTGTTGACATCGGTGATCTCGTATTCGCCGCGGGGAGAAGGCTTGAGGTTTTTGGAGATCTCCACCACCTCGTTGTCATAAAAGTACAGACCCGGCACCGCGAAATGCGATTTCGGCTGCAGCGGCTTTTCCTCGATGGAAAGCACGTTGTTTTCCTGGTCGAACTCCACTACGCCGTAACGCTCGGGATCGGACACCTCGTAAGCGAACACGTAACCGCCTTCGATGTTGTTCAGCGCCCGCAACTGGCGTCCCAGGCCGGTTCCGTAGAAGATATTATCACCCAGCACCAGGGCAACCTTGTCGTCGCCGATAAAGTCGGCTCCGATCACGAAGGCCTGGGCAAGGCCGTTGGGCACTTCCTGTACGGCGTACTCGAACCGGCAACCTACCTGGCTGCCATCGCCCAGCAGGCGACGGAACTGTGCGCTGTCTTCGGGAGTGGTAATAATGAGAATTTCCCTGATGCCGGCCATCATCAGAATGGACAGGGGATAATAAATCATCGGCTTGTCGTAGATGGGCATCAGCTGTTTCGAAATAGCCTTTGTAATGGGATAAAGACGGGTACCGGAACCACCGGCCAGGATAATACCTTTCATAGAAAGAGGGAAAATGAGTAGTGTAAATGTTGGAAAATGAGAACAAGGCAGGACGCTTGCACGTCCTGCCCTGTTGAATTTAAAAGCTCCAGTACGTTCTGCTCTCCAGCTTGCCGCGATACATTCCTTTCAGGTCCGCAATCAGGGCATGAGGCTTGGTAATGGAATTAAAGTATTCGTCTTTCAGCTGCTTGTAAGGCTCGTGACCCACGCACACAATCACCGCGTCATAATCCTGCCCGGCGCCTTCCACCAGTCCGAAGCCGTATTCGTGCTCCAGCTCCTGGCTGTCGGCATGCGGGTC